>NZ_JAUBTB010000095.1:0-25697 GCF_036704965.1 Microcoleus sp. F10-B2
CTCCTTCCCTCACACTCCTGTAGATGCCTTCTATGCTTGTAACTCCTCCTAGTTGTAAAAAACCTACACCTGTCAGGGGGGCTAGGGGGGGTCGAAGAGTGTTGCACGATTTTCCAGAAATGGTATTACTGTTTGTGGAACAGGCATCTTGCCTGTTCCTACTCGATCTTTTAGTCCGCGAAGAGGGAATAACAAAGCCGGATTTGGTATGCCAATCAAAACAGAAAATATCTCTGCGCCATTGGCAAAACAGTTGCCGGTTCGCAAGTCAGTAATTCCCCATCCGCCCTCACTTCATAGGTTTCTGGATCGACTTCGATTTGTGGCAAATAATCGTTGAGTTTCATATCTCTTTTACTAATTTGCCGTGTCCCGGAAACTGCTACAGTTGGCTTTTGCAAACCTAGCTGTGCGGCAATATCTCGATCGCGCGCAGCTTGCGAAACGAACGTCAGACAAGTCGCCCCAATCGCACCGCCAAAACTCCCAAACATCGGCCTCATATGCACCGGTTGCGGTGTAGGAATGCTGGCGTTAGCATCTCCCATCTGCCCGTAGGCGATCGCCCCTCCTTTAATTACCAGTTCCGGTTTCACCCCAAAAAAAGCAGGCCGCCACAAACACAAATCCGCCAACTTTCCCTCTTCCACCGAACCGACATACTGACTAATTCCGTGAGTTATTGCCGGATTAATTGTATATTTTGCAATGTACCGCTTCACCCGAAAATTGTCATTTTCTCCGCCTGTGGAACGGGCATCTTGCCCGTCTAAATCACCTGTGGAACTGGCATCTTGCCCGTCCAAATTCCCCCTTTGAACCTTCATTTTATGAGCCGTTTGCCAAGTCCGAATAATCACTTCCCCAACTCTTCCCATCGCCTGAGAATCAGAAGAAATCATGCTAAACGCACCTAAATCGTGCAAAATATCCTCAGCAGCAATAGTTTCCCTTCTAATTCTCGATTCAGCAAAAGCCACATCTTCAGGAATGCCCCGATCTAAATGGTGACACACCATCAACATATCTAAATGTTCTTCCAATGTGTTGACAGTATAAGGCCTAGTCGGGTTAGTTGACGAGGGCAAAACATTAGCTTGCCCGCAGACTTTAATAATATCCGGTGCGTGTCCGCCGCCGGCACCTTCGGTGTGGTAAGTGTGGATCGCGCGATTTTTGAAAGCGGCAATTGTGGCTTCGACAAATCCCGCTTCATTGAGAGTGTCGGTGTGAATTGCAACTTGCACGTCGTACTCGTCAGCTACACTCAAACAAGTGTCGATCGTTGCTGGTGTAGTTCCCCAATCTTCGTGGAGTTTCAAACCCATTGCACCGGCCAATATTTGTTCAATTAATGCTTGGGGTTGACTGCTATTTCCTTTACCTAAAAATCCTAGATTTACGGGAAAAGCCTCGGCTGCTTGCAGCATTCGGTACATATGCCAAGGCCCGGGAGTGCAAGTGGTGGCGTTTGTACCCGTTGCGGGGCCAGTGCCACCGCCGATCATGGTAGTGATGCCGGAGGCGATCGCCACTTCAATTTGCTGCGGACAAATAAAGTGAATGTGAGTATCAATTCCCCCGGCAGTGAGAATCATTCCTTCGCCGGCAATTACTTCTGTACCGGGCCCGATAATAATATCTATCCTATCTTGAATATAAGGATTTCCGGCTTTGCCAATTTTAAAAATCTTGCCTTCTTTAATCCCAATATCTGCTTTGACAATTCCCCACCAATCTAATATTAAAGCATTAGTAATTACCGTGTCAACTGCGCCGTCAGCATTAGAAATAGGCGACTGTCCCATGCCGTCGCGGATCACTTTGCCACCACCAAATTTAACTTCATCCCCGTAGGTTGTGAAGTCTTTTTCAACTTCTATGAATAATTCTGTATCGGCTAAACGCACGCGATCGCCAGTTGTGGGGCCGAAGGTTTCCGCGTAGGCGCGGCGATCCATTCTATAACTCATATTAATGCACTCCTTACTTCATTTTTATTGATAATAGTCCAATTCTCTCTCATCCATCTAACTCACCATTCACTTTTCCATTAAAGCCGTAGACTTCACGACTACCTACAAAAGGTACTAATTGCACTTCCCTTTCATCTCCCGGTTCAAATCTAACTGCTGTTCCCGCCGGAATATCCAATCGCATTCCTTTTGCTTGTTCTCGATTAAATTCTAAGGCTTCGTTAGCTTCGTAAAAATGGTAGTGGGAACCGACTTGTATCGGGCGATCGCCTTTATTTCCTACCAGCAAACTTAGTGTTTCACGACCTGCATTGAGTTCTATTTCACCTGCTAAAACAATCATTTCCCCTGGAATCATTTTTTCCTCCTGTGAGTCTCTGTGGTTGATTTTTTAACGGATCGGATCGTGTACTGTAACGAGTTTAGTTCCATCGGGAAAAGTCGCCTCAACCTGGACTTCATGCACCATTTCTGGTATCCCTTCCATCACATCTTCCCGCGTCAGGAGAGTTGTTCCATAACTCATTAAATCGGCGACGGTGAGGCCGTCTCTGGCTCCTTCTAAAATGGCGGCGGAAATGTAGGCTAGTGCTTCTGGATAGTTTAACTTTAAACCTCTTTGTTTCCGGCGCTCTGCTACCATGGCGGCGGTGAAAATCAGCAGTTTGTCTTTTTCTTGGGGGGTGAGTTGCATTTTTATTCTTGTAAGTGCGATCGCATTATTTGATTATGATATCTTTTACGGTTGTTTGTGAATGATTTAACCGCAGAGGGCGCAGAGAGCGCAGAGTCTCCAGAAGAGAGAGATGAATAATCTAGTTAGGAGGGCAATTATACATTGAAACTCAAAGATCATCCTATTTTATCCAAACTCTGGGCAAACAGCAAGGGCGTTCTGAAAAAGATAAGCGCAGCAAGTGCCAAATGCTGACAAACCAGTCTCTAGCTGCGGTTGTGGATGTACCGCGATATCGGCACAGCAAACCGTTAGGAATACGAGTCACGCCGACGGTGGAATCACCTGGATAAATTGTTGCCTCAGATGGCAAATCTCGCACTTTTTCCACGAACTCTGTGGTGACGGGTTCGCCTACCCAAGCTAGGGTGGCGACTACGGGTTTTCCTGCCAAGCCGTGAGGACTTTCGAGCATTGTTTCTCCACCTTTGAGCAATTGTCTGTCAATCCATAAAGGGCTGTTTTGTTGCCAGACTTCGGTGTGCGAGATCCATTCTCCAGACAAGAACTTTTCGCCCCTAGCACTGCGTCCAAATCTGGTAATTTCCCACAGTAAAATCCTCGCTGTTGGTGCTAATTCTACCCGCAAATTTTGCCGATATATTGCGCCGTCAAAAACTATTGTTTCCTGTGGCAGCCATTCTAAATTAGCACCGGCTTCTAGTTTGATGTCGATATTTTGTTGTGATTCTAGTCCGCTGCTGCGATAGATTTTACCAGCGGCGGCCGTGGTAATCAAGGCTTTGGCGTTGGGTTGGAGGTGAAAATGGCTGGAAAGTCGATCGCCCCCGACAACTCCCCCAGCCGTGTGCAAGATGACGCTGTGACAAACCTCTTTCCCTTCAGGATAAAACGGGCGCTGCACCTTGAGGGGCGCTTGCATTTGATTATGAATAATTTGAGTTGCATCGCTGCGGTTAGCGTAGGCTAAATTCAGGCGGCCGTGCCAGCCAGTTTGAATGTTATTTGTAGGTGTGTCAGTCGAGTTTTCAATCACAGATTTTTAGAATTTAATAATAAAGATTATTAAAAATATAGTATTACTACCCGCTACCCAACATTCCGCCTGGGAATAAATTCCCGGCTCATAGCTCAAGTCCTCTGAAATAGGACTAAATAAATAGTATAACAGATTTCTTAATTGTTAAATTAAAAAGTATAAAATATTCTTTTCAGTCCTCTTCAGAGGACTTTAGCTATTAGACAGGGACTTCAGTCCCTGGCGATCTATGACAAAAGATAACAATAATACAAGATCGCTTACATCCACAATACCTGCTTTGAAACTTTCCCATTTCCCCAGACACCGACTGGTCAATCAGTAGAGCAAATTCGGGCAACAGCGGTCGAATTGCATCAATACCGCACTCAACAAATGTTAGTCAAACACTGGGGAATTACTCAAATTTACAACAAGTTTTTTGCAGAACCAACAAGTCAACTTTATAAACTTCATGCTAAGCTCGATCGCGAATGTAATGCAGCTTACGGATTTACTGACAGCTACGATATTTTACCAAAAGTGCTGGAATTAAACCTAGAACTGGCAGAAAAAGAAAAACGGGGAGAACCGATAGTTGGACCTGGTGTCCCACCTGACTACAAATACTAATCGCTGTAACCCTAAGTTTTGTAAATTTGCGTATAATCACATAGATTGTTGATAGAGATCACAAACACTCTAGTCTAAAAAGAGAGATACTAGGGGAAGAGTTGAGTATTGAGGGGTGAGTTTTGAGCTAAAAAATTCAAAATTCAAAATTCAACACTCAAAACTGCTTTCGACCTTCAGCATAAGTGCATTCTGCTTTTCTTCGCTCAATTACTCCTGATTGTTTTGGGAGGAACTTTCAATGTTATTATTTACCCACACTCAGTCCAAGAATAGCAAGGTAGAGCAAGAGCACTATTCTCAAAAACATTTGTTACAAACTTCAACTATTAATCTAACTGCGCTAAAGGCAGAATCCAACCATTTGCGGCTCGGTCAAAAGATTAGCTATGGCTATGCTTTAGCTATCGGCATAGCGATTTTGGGAACTGGTGCGGGACTGAAATTGGGAGACTACTTTCGCAAGCAAGCTTTAGTTCAGGTGAATGTTGCCCAACAGCAGCAGCAAATGCTGCAAAATTTGCAAAATACGGTATTTGAAGCCCGATCGCACGCGGCGAGATTGCCAGTCGTTTTGGGAAACACTATGGCGCTGAAATACGAACAAGATCGGTTTTTCGGGCAAATAAATCAGGCGAAAATCTTGATTTCAGAAATTGAATCTTTTGCACGAGAAAATCCCGATATACTAGCCACAGAAGAAGCAGCATTGCAGGCTCTCTTGAAGAAATCTTCCCTTGTCATTGATTACTACGGCAAGCTAATTAAATTGCAGTTAAAAGATGCGGAATTTGGGAATTTGTCGCCCAACAGCATCGAGTCCGCACAGCTACAAATGTTGAGGACTAGCAGCGGTCAAGAGGCGATCTTACTAAATCACCTTGCTCAACGTTTAACCGAGCTAATTTATACAGTAGAAATTCACAAACAGCAAGGAATCCAAGCATTAGAAGAAGCTGGAAGTTTGCGAAACAGAATTATTCTCGGAAGTATGCTAATTTCAGCACTCATCGCCGCCACCCTAGCGGACAAAACCAGCCGCGCGATCGCCCAACCCCTCGAAACCCTTACTAATGTCGCTCAGCAAGTCGCTCGCGAATCGAATTTTAACCTGCAAGTACCCGTCACAACCGAAGACGAAATCGGAGTTTTAGCGAGATCTTTCAATCAATTGATTCAGCGAGTTAGCGAGTATACACAAGAACTCAAACAAACTCAAGCCCAATTAATTCAGACCGAAAAAATGTCATCTCTCGGTCAAATGGTTGCAGGGATAGCCCACGAAATCAACAATCCCGTCAACTTCATCGGTGGCAACATTGACTATGCCAACCAATACATCGAAGATTTGGCAGGTTTGGTAACTCTCTATCAAGAATACTATCCAAACCCACCAGATGCCATTCTAGAGCGCATCGAAGACATTGAACTCGAATTTCTCAGAGAAGATTTGCCAAAAACCCTCTCTTCGATGAAAATGGGAGCCGATCGCATTCGGGAAATTGTCGTATCCATGCGGAATTTTTCGCGATCGGACGACGGAAAAATGAAATTAGCCGACATTCACGAAGGAATTGATAGCACCCTCGTCATTCTCAATCACCGGCTCAAACAAGGTATTCAAGTTATTAAACTATACGGCAAGCTGCCTGAAGTTGAGTGCTATCCCGCGCAACTAAATCAAGTATTTATGAATATTATTTGCAATGCAATAGATGCTCTGGAGGAAGTGAAAAAGGCAGACAAAGGCTATTCGCCAACCATTTGGATTAGCACGGAGATTACGGCAGACAATACTGTCACTGTCAAGATTAGGGATAACGGGCCGGGAATTGCCTGCGCCAGTACCCAACAGATATTTGACCCATTTTTTACTACAAAGTCGATCGGCAAAGGTACTGGATTGGGATTGGCCATTTCCTATCAAATCCTTGCCAAGCATCACGGCAAAATTGAGGTAAATTCTCAAATAGGACAGGGTACGGAATTTGTGATTACTTTGCCAGTTGCTGCGTCATAAGGGATGAGAATTAAATAAAATCCACTTTTCATGACTGTTGTGGGATGGGCTCTCGTAGCCCGTCCCCGATAGACGGGCTACGAGAGCCCATCCCACAAGAAAAAAGGGAAATTATTTAATTGACGATCCTAAGCTGTTACGAATCTAGATTGTATTTTTGGGCGGGCGGGACGCCCACCCCACAAGAATTTCATCAAACTTGACTGTAAAATTTAGATCGGCCTGAGTTGATAACGCGGGGCGACTTCGTTTTTGTTTGCGGGGACGATCGCACTTGCCGTTGGCGATGATGGCAAGCCAGCGGGGACGATCGCTTGCAAGGTATAATTCCGAAATTTTTATGGGGGCGGAGAGACTTGAAATACTCGACCACTCTCAAGAGCGGAACTGAGCGAAAGATGAGCGGAAAACAGAACTCTTGGTGACAATAAATCTGAAACCGTTGACTCACAAATGATTGAAATGGATGGGGGCGGAGGGACTTGAACCCACACGACCGTTTCGGGTCAACGGATTTTAAGTCCGTAGCGTCTACCATTCCGCCACGCCCCCCTTTGGTTGAGCTGCTGTGGTTTTGAGCCACTAAGAGCAACAGCCTTTTATTCTACAGCCAAAACCCCAATTTACGCAACCCCTAATCAAAAAATTCCCAAAAGTCGCGCTGCATCTCCCCAAGCGGTACAATAGTTAACCAGCTAACGGAGCGTGTCAACCGACTTACCGTGTTATTTTTCCCCTAAAGCAAATCTATGTATATTACCTTACTGCTTTACGCCGTCTTGGCAGGAACCTACCTCCTGGTAGTACCAGCGGCTACCTACGCTTACCTGAACAGCCGCTGGTACGTGGCTACCTCTGTTGAGCGCGGCTTCATGTACTTCTTGATGTTCTTCTTCTTCCCAGGTATGTTTCTCCTAGCTCCATTTTTGAATTTTCGGCCGAAACGGCGGCAGATAGAAGCCTAAATGCGACGTATTGACGTAATTGGAATCAGTATCGGCTTTTTTGCCGCAGGTGGGTTTATCTACTTGCTGCTGCAATTTGCCGGACTCGACAGCATGAATGCAGGGATTTGGAGTCAGTTGTTTTTGATCGCCGGCTTGATTGGCTGGCTGGTGACTTATTTATTTCGAGCACTGACTCAAAATATGACCTACAGTCAGCAACTGCAAGACTACAAAGAAGCTGTTTTGCAGAAGCGGCTGGATGAACTCACTCCTGAAGAATTAGCCAAACTTCAAGCCGAAATAGAGCAGGAAAAAGATAATTAGTCCATAGTCCTTAGTTCTCAGTTATTAGTTATTAGTGAGCTATTAGTGTTTAGTTATTAGCAATAAACTCTGAACTAATGACTGGGAATAACAACTCATGAATAGTAATATTGACGGCTAACTAATGACTGATGACTGATATCACGTTCCCTAAAATAAGCGCGATAGGTTTGTAGTGAAAACTTCAGTCCGAGGAAGTTTTATGAGGAAGTAATTCCTCACTACCAACAAATTTGATTGCGATCAATCGAGGGGAAATCCTATGTATGATGACTGATAACCAATGACTGATGACTAATAACTAATGACTATTTCTAATTGTTTTGAAACGTTACGCAAGAACAACCAATGTGCATTGATTCCTTTTATTACTGCTGGCGACCCAGACTTGGAGACAACGGCTAAAGCACTGCAAATTTTGGATGATAACGGTGCAGACGCGATCGAGCTTGGCGTTCCCTATTCTGACCCGCTAGCTGACGGGCCGGTGATTCAAGCAGCCGCTACAAGGGCTCTACAGCGGGGAACGCGGTTAGATGCGGTGCTGGAAATGGTAGCGAAAGTTAGTCCGAATTTGCGATCGCCCATCATTCTCTTCACATACTACAACCCGATTTTGTACCGAGGTATAGAAACCTTCTTGCAGCAAATCAAAAGCGCCGGAGTTCAGGGATTGGTTGTACCAGACTTGCCCTTAGAAGAAGCAGACAGTCTCATCCAACCTGCCAACAAATTAGGGATTGAACTAACATTATTAGTTGCTCCCACCAGTCCCAAAAGTCGTATAGAAGCGATCGCTCGCCAGTCTCAAGGATTTATTTACTTAGTCAGCGTGACGGGGGTGACAGGAGTGCGCGAAGGCTTAGAAACGAGAGCAAAAGAGTTGCTGCAAGAACTCCGCACCGTCACCGACAAACCCATCGGCGTCGGGTTTGGTATATCGCAACCCGAACACGCTCGCCAAGTGAAAGAATGGGGTGCAGACGCTGCGATTGTTGGCAGTGCTTTTGTCAAACGCTTGGCCCAAGGTACTCCAGAACAGGGTTTAGAAGCGATAGGCGAATTCTGCAAGAGTCTAAAAACAGCGATTCAAAATGCTTAGCCACTGTGCAGATACTTTCAGCCATTAGACAGATGTGTGCGATCGGGATGTGCGGCGACAATTGCGATTAAAGACCTTGTTGTACTTGAGATCATACACCACCTTCCTTCTAGTTCCTGACTAGAAGGTTTTTTTTGAGCCGAAAACGCAAAACATTTCAACATACTGCGCGCACGGAGAATCAAACATCCATGTAGGGAAACGACATTTCCGTGTCGGGGGCGGGATGTGCCGACTTTAAATAATGTCTAGAAGATCGAAGATTGTCCATTCCTTTGTCCTTTGTCCTTTGTCCTTTTTCCTTCTACTATAACTTGAGGAATGTAACTTGGGATAGATAAAAAGCTCCTGTTTCTATTCGTATAGTTAAAGAAGTGTTTAAGTGCCTAATTAGGTAATTTGTAATGCTAGCCATCTACAGAACCACTAGGCATTTGAGCATCTCACAATAGAAAGGAGCATTTTTATGAAGAGACTAACTGCATTTCTGAAAAAAATTCGAGCTGTACAAATTTTAACAGTGTTTCTGGCTGGCATTTTAGTATTAGTGAGCACTGCCTGCAGTCGCCCAGATGTAACGGCAGGAAAAACTGATGTAACGGCAGGAAAAACTGATTTAGTGGCAGGAAGAACTGCCGACAAAATTAGAGAAGAAGTGCCGAGTGGGGCTGTAACTTCCGAATACAAAGGCGGCATGAACAACTACAGCGATGACGATCCCAGAAACCAAAAGTTAACATCAGCAGAAGCAAAAGCTCAGCTTCTCAAAGAGCAAGCGCAGCACCGCATCGACACCAAATCTAGCAACAATGTAGGCGAAAACGTGCGGCGGGTAGCGGACGACGCGCCTGACAAACTCGACCAAATTGGGGAAAAGGTGAAGGAAGATGCTCGCACGGCTCAGCGCAAAGCTGATGACTTTGGCGACAAAACCAAACAAGGCTTTGCTAATCTTAAAGAAAACACTCGCGAAGGCTTGAAGGGAGCAAAAGATATTGTTAAAGAAGCCACCCAGGGAGCCAAAGAAAGAGCAGCAGAGGGTACAGAGTCTCTGAGATATAATACCGACACAGGCAAATAAAATGTCACAGATGCAGCGTGCAATGAAAAATAGAACGCTGAAAATGCCTCGCATAAGGTTCGGTAGAAAGTGAATCGAAATATTCACAGAACTCAACGAGCAGCCAAAAAATGGCAAACGCGATCGACTAATCTCAAATAACGCTGTTTCCTTCTCTGGAAGCTAAATTCCGACACGGGTTAAAACCCCTGTCGGAATTTAGCTAAATTCCTCTCAAGACGACTGTATATTACTATTTGATGCGGTATTAACCCGTGGGAGGGCTATTAGCCCGGAAGTAAAGTGTAGAGTTGGTTTCAGCAGAATGAAACAGCCGGGATTTTAAACAAAGGGGGGGTTGGAGTGCTACTCATTTCACCAGGGATTTTTTTTATTTATATATATTATATTTTGAGTTTTTAAGGTAAAATTTTTTACATCAGATCTAGGAAATTTGACCGCTCGAGCTATATTAAATTCAATTAATTACACCTTGTATTTTTATAGACACGCTTCTGCTGTGTTCCTACGGTATTTCGGGTTCATTATAACCGCATTTGAGATTAACCGCAGAAACTTATACGTAAGTAACAGGCTGCAATGCCGATCGCCAAAGTATAAAATGTTGTTCATTCACAGATAATTGGAATTTTTGACCGACCGATCGAAAATTATGCTCTTTATGCCCTAAGATAGATAGACTAACTTTTTTGAAGTTAATGTCTGGGTTGAGGTCAGCCGATATGGACGCAATAGTAGATGCACTAGATTTGACTGCGGTAGTGCGGGGATATCGCCCGATCGCGCAATTGTACACCGATTCTCGATCGGCTGTCGATCGGTTTTTGCGCGAGAAAGACCGACAACCCGCCACTAAAATTCTCAAACCTACGTCGTTGTGGCGGATGATTTCCGGTGGGCGGTGCTGCCAAAATACGATAAAGTTGCATCAGCCGTCGTTAATTGCATCGGTCGAAATATTCCTCAAGCGCACAGACATTCTCGACGAGATCGAACGGTACCCTGTTATTTATAAATATATGAAACATCCGAATATTTGAATTGATATTGACTTTTACCTGCCAGATGGAGGCCGATAAATTTTAGCAAAAAGAGGGGACGGATTCGGGATATCTTCGAGCCGTAATCCGCATTCAACCGACAGGGAAATGGAAGCAAACCTTATCGTGGGAATTATGTTTCAATGCTAATAACGATGATGCACGACTTTTACGATGCGCTGGCACATTTGGAAATCTATGCAGGTGCCGCACCGACGGAGCGCCAACAAATCCTTGAGCGCGTTGGGGCCAGTCAGAAAAAACTCAAAGAATTCGCGCACCATACCCCGATCAATTACCAACACAAGTTAGATCTGGTTGAGGCAGAATTGCTCCGCGTTTTGGGGCAGACAGCAGAAGCAATGGAACTGTACGATCGAGCTATTACCGGAGCTAAAGCTAACGAATATTTGAATGAAGAAGCTCTTGCCTGCGAACTCACTGCTAAGTTTTACCTGTCATTGGGAAGAGAAAAAATTGCGCGAGTCTACATGATAGATGCCTATGATTGCTATGTCCGCTGGGGAGATCGAGCCAAAATTGACGACTTAGAAAAACGCTATCCTCAATTGTTAAAACCGATTTTAGAAGCCGCAAAACTCCCAGCAAATCCATTAGCTAATTGTCCAACACCGGCTGGATCAAATCAATCGCTTCATCCATCCATTCATCCGTCTGTTTCGGCTAGCGTCTCAGATTTTGGAAATTTTTCAAGTCTGCTAAAAGCTTGTCAAGCCCTCTCTAGTGAAATTCAGCTCGATCGACTGATTGCCAAACTGATGCAACTGGCAATGACAAATACAGGATCGGACAAAGCAGCGCTGATTTTGCCAAACGGCAATCAATGGGAAATCGCTGCTACAAGCGCGATCGACAATTATGGAGCCGATCGGGCGATCGACTTATCATCCGCAACACTCGATGAAAACAGCGAGCTCTTGCCCCTCAAAATTGTTGACTGCGTTAAAAACTTGTTGAAACCTGTGATTGTGCGGGACATCGCTCAAAAATGTGATTGGGATTCCGACTCCTACATCCTCAAATACGAACCGCAGAGTTTGTTGTGTTGGCCGATTCTCGATCGAGGCAACTTAGTCGGCATTTTGTATCTGGAAAATCGGTTAACCCCAGGAGTTTTTACCCGCGATCGCCTGCAACTTCTCAATCTCCTGTGTTCCCAGGCAGCCATCTGTTTGCAAAATGCTCTGCTATATCAAAAATCTCAGGATTACTGCCGACAATTAGAGCGATCGCTAGCAAAATTCAGTCGAACCGAAGCTCAGCTTGCCGATCAGAAACAAATGCTCCAAGCGATTATTGATGTCGCTCCGATTTGGATTTGGATGATTAATCCCAGCGGTAAAGTACAGTTTTTGAACAAAACCTTTTCTCAAAATATGGGAGTGCCTGTGAGCGCTTTCCTAGCTGTCGATCATTACAAAGATATACTGGGAGAGGATGCAGCGGGGTGTCTGCTTTCAGATGCCGCCTGCCTTGCCCAAGATTTGCCGCATTACTCCAGCGAAACTCTCAGATTTATTGACGGCAAACTACACTATTTAGAAGTCACGAAAGTGCAGCTAAAAAATTGCCAGGGTGAGACGATCGGGATTATTGGTTTAGGTGTTGATGCCACCGATCGCAAGCGAGCAGCGGAACTTTTGCAAGAGCAAAACCAACAGCTAGAACAAACTTTAAAAGATTTACAGCAAGCGCAACTGCAACTCGTTCAAAACGAAAAAATGTCTGCTTTGGGCAATTTAGTCGCCGGAGTCGCCCACGAAATTAACAATCCGATTGGGTTTATTTCTGGCAATTTAAATGAAGCTAAAAGGAGTTTAGAAGATGTGATAGAACACTTAAAATTGTATCGCTCCGCTGCACCGAAATCGGAAATGGCAGACCACGCCGAAGAGATAGACCTCGATTATATTTTGGAAGATTTACCGAAGATGATTGATTCAATGCAAGTTGGGTGCGATCGCATTTCCAGCATCAGCACCAGTTTGCGTACCTTCTCCCGAGGCGACAAAGACTACAAAGTTCCTTTTAATATTCACGAAGGCATTGATAGCGCTATTTTAATTTTGAAACACCGCCTCAAAGCAAACGAACACCGCCCGCAGATCGAAGTGATAACTAAATTCGGCAATCTCCCTAAAATCGAATGTTTTCCCGGTCAATTAAATCAAGTTTTCATGAACCTGCTTGCTAATGCGATCGACGCCTTAGAAGAGTCAAATTTAGGACGCAGTTTTAGTGAAATTGCCGCCAATCCCAACCGCATCACAATTTGCACTGAGGTAATGGGCGAAACGCACATTAAAATTAAGATTGCTGATAACGGCACGGGGATAAAAGAGGAAGTTAAAGAGCAGATATTCGACCATTTGTTCACGACGAAAGGTGTCGGCAAAGGAACTGGATTGGGGTTGGCAATTGTCCACCAGATTGCGGTCGCAAAACATGGCGGAAGCATTGAGGTGAATGCGGAGCTAGGAATTGGCACTGAGTTTGCGATCGTTTTGCCTGTGAAAGGATAAATTTTAATTAAGATTCAATGTTTTTTGGGCGATCGTGTAATAAGAGATACTGACTTTGATTCGGATATTTTTTTGAAAGCCTTGGCATAAGTCTTTTAAAGTAGCATCATTTTTTTCATCAAGCAGTTGTTCAATCGCATCAATTTTTCTAACCAACTTTAAGGAAAATGCGCGATCGGTAGAAAGGGAAGCTAGACTTTTTACCTCTCCCTAGCGAATGGGCGAGTTTTTGAACCAAGCGTTGAGCTACTTTAAAACGTTATGAGTTGCTCGCCCTCATGAAAGAGGATTGCTTTGTGCGAGCCCAAAACGCTAATGAACTTTACTGTATCTCATGCGGTTGATAACCGCTATATTGGCTCAAGTGATGTATCTGACGGAGGAAGTAAAAGCGATGAAACTGCAAACCATTGGCTCGACGTTACTCTTCTCACTTCTAGCCGTGGTGAGTGGCGGCGAATTTCCTTTCCTCCCTAGTGCTCAAGCCAAAATCTCTTCTCCTCAATTTTTGGCTCAGAACCCGACAGGTCGGAAAACGGAAGCTGACAGATTGTTAGAGCAAGGTTTCCAGCAATTGCAGATGAGTCAATTGGAAGCAGCTATGGAGTCTTACCAACAGGCGCTGATTATTTACCGAGAAATTAAAGACCGCCAAGGCGAGGGAAGAGCTTTGGGACATTTGGGAACTGCTTACTCTTACCTCGGCGACTACGCCAAAGCCATTGAGTACATTCAACAGCAGTTGACAATATCCCGCGAAATTAAAGACCGCCAAAGTGAGGGCAAAGCTTTAGGAAATTTAGGAGCTGCTTATCTTAGCCTCGGCGACTACGCCAAAGCCATTGAGTACATTCAACAGCAGTTGACAATCGCCCGCGAAATTAAAGACCGCCGAAATGAGGGTGCAGCTTTGGGAAATTTGGGATTTGCTTACATGAAGCTCGGCGACTACGCCAAAGCCATTGAGTACATTCAACAGCAGTTGACAATATCCCGCGAAATTAAAGACCGCCGAAATGAGGGTGCAGCTTTGGGAAATTTGGGATTTGCTTACATGAAGCTCGGCGATTATGCCAAAGCCATTGAGTACGCTCAGCAGCACTTCGCGATCGCGCGCGAAATTAAAGACCGTCGAAATGAGGGTACAGCTTTAGGAATTTTGGGAATTGCTTACCTTAACCTCGGCGATTATGCCAAAGCCATTGAGTATACTCAGCAGCAGTTGGCGATCGCCCGCGAAATTAAAGACCGCCAAAATGAGGGAAAAGCACTCAGTAATTTAGGCTGGGCACTCTACCAACAAGGCAATTTCTCAGCCGCCGAAAAAACCCTACTCGATAGCATACAAGTTTCAGAATCTCTCCGAGCAAATTTAGACGATGCCCAGAAAGTGTCAATTTTTGACACGCAAATAGACCCCTATTTCTACTTACAAAAAGTCCTGATTGCTCTGAAGAAAACCAATGAAGCTTTAGAAATTGCTGAACGGGGAAGATCGAGAGCTTTTGTAGAGTTACTAGCCGCTCGCCTTTCCCCTTCTCCCACTGCTCAAACCACCATCAACCCGCCCAACATCCAACAAATTCAACAAATCGCTAAAGAACAAAACGCCACCCTTGTCGAGTATTCAACTATCTGGAATGAAGCTCTCTATATTTGGGTAATCAAGCCCACTGGTGAAATTACTTTTCGCTCTGTTGACCTCAAATCCCTCAACATTAATCTCGGACAAGCTACGGAAAGCACAAGAGTCGCTGCTGCTACTGGCAGAGGATTGAGCGAACAAGATACAGTCTTTGCAGACATGATTCGCGGCACTCGCGATGCTTTGGGTACATCGGAAAATAATCTCTCCTATCAAGCAGCAACAAATCGCCCCAACTCAACCCCTGCTAATTCCCAAACCGCTAACCCAAAATTACAACAACTTTATCAATTACTAATTGAACCCATCGCTGACCTTTTACCAACCGAACCCAACGATCCCGTTATCTTCATTCCGCATCAATCCATCTTTTTAGTTCCCTTTGCTACCCTACAAAATGCTCGAGGTCAATACCTAGTTGAAAAACATACCATCATCATTGCTCCCGCCATTCAAGTCTTGCAACTAACCCGCCAAGCAAGGCAAAAAGTCCGCCAAGTTTCTCCCCAAAATGTCCTGGTTGTCGGCAATCCCACCATGCCCAAAATTGGCAGCCCCCCGCAGCAATTAGATCCGCTCCCTGGCAGCGAACAGGAAGCCCAAATCATTGCCAAACTTCTCAACACTCAAGCACTGATCGGCCCTCAAGCCACGAAAACAGCTATTATTCAACAAATGTCAAATGCTCGGATTATTCATCTAGCGACTCATGGTTTATTCAAGGAAGTTAAAAGGCAAGATATACCCGGAGCGCTCGCCCTGGCTCCCTCTGGGAATGATGACGGCTGGCTCACTTCCAGCGAAATCTTAGATTTAAAATTAAATGCCGAATTAGTCGTTTTAAGTGCTTGCAATACTGGCCGAGGAAAACTAACGGGTGATGGTGTTGTTGGCTTGTCTCGCTCATTAATTACTGCCGGAGTTCCCAGCATCCTCGCGTCTTTGTGGTACGTTCCCGACGCTCCCACCGCTGAATTAATGGCAGAATTCTATCGCCAGTTGCAGCAAAATCCTAATAAAGCTCAAGCCTTGCGACAAGCAATGCTAATCACGATGAAAAAGCATCCCGAGCCCAGAGATTGGGCTGCATTTACCCTGATTGGTGAAGCAGAGTAATAGCTTTTAGAGCTTACGCAACTGGCACATAGAGTAGGCGGTAAGATAAATCCTTCAGGACTTACGCAGGCACACTAGATATACAGGATATTCCAGGTTGATGAAGTACAGCAGCAGCAGCTTGTAAACCAGTTTTTGAAGTGCTTCGTATTGCTGGGAGGGTGAAACTTAAAGGTTTTTTGGGCCCGCGATAGTAAGTAGGTTATTACTGAGATATTGCACCATTTTCAATAAGCTTTTCTGCATTTAAATTGTCTGGAAAAAAATTAAAGTCTTGTGGGGTGGGCGTTCCGCCCGCCCTGAATATACAATTTAAATGCGCGACAGCTTAAGCATTTTATGAACAGGCAAGATGCCTGTTCCACAAGAGATGATTTTTTTTGTGGAACGGGCATCTTGCCCGTTCTTGAGAATGGTGCAACATCTCAGTTATCACTGAGATATTGCACCATTTTCAATAAGCATTTTATGAACAGGCAAGATGCCTGTTCCACAAGAAATGATTTTTTTTGTGGAACGGGCATCTTGCCCGTTCTTGAGAATGGTGCAAGATGTGAGTTATTACAAATAAACATTACATGAGGAGAGGGCGGATTGATAAATATTGTGGATGTGAATCAAAGATTGTTGGTAAAATCCGCCCTACAAATATTACGGTTAATTTACCCAAAACAATCTAATTTAATCACTCGGCAAACTCAATTTTAATACCTGTCCAACTGATACCTCGTGCTTGTGTGTCGCTACCACCACCGCACCTTCTAATCGCGGATCGTAACATCCCACCCAAGCCGCAGGATGGCATTCGTGCACTAAATACCCGTACAGCCAAATTGAGCCTCTACCTTCAATGACAATTCCTTGGCTGAATTGAACATTTTGAGGAAGTTTCAAACCTTGTAAATCCTCGGGTGTGATAATACCGTCTTGAGTTGCAATTCGCAAGCGCAAAAGTTGGTAAGCTAAACCGTCTTGAGTTTGACTGGGGATTATTTTTAATTCAATAGGGTTCATTGGATGCACAAAAGTTGAATGCTGCGATAAAATCATATACCTTTTAGGGTAAATTGGGAATCCGATCGCCAACTTTGAGTCCCAATTGGGCCGCCCTTCCGCCTCTGAGTTCAATAACTCCGTCAACGGGAACATCCGGGCCGTAGTTGGGGCAGGTTTCGCCCAAACACGGCGGTACGTTAGGAATTATCGCCTGCACTACGCCTTCCCGCAGAAAAACCATATCGAGCTCAATAAACACGTTTTTCATCCAAAAACGCACGTTTCGCGCGGGTTCGATGGGGAAAAACATTCCCCTGTCGTCCGGCAATTCTGTGCGAAACATTAAACCTGTCGCTTGCTCTTGGGGAGTTTGCGCCACTTCCAGTCCGATCGCGCGATCGGCTACGATCGTGTTAACAGAAATTGGCAAAAGCTGACCTCTATCTATTCCGCCAAACAGCGATATAAAGTTTGATTCAGTCAGATTATTGTTTCCCGAAACTACTCCTAAATAATTACCCGAGCTTTTATCTTTCATAATAGTTTGGTTGTCGGAAACAGAAAGCTCCAAATCGCTAAACTTCATGCCTTCTGTCAAGACAATTTTATCATTGCCGTTGCCAAAATCTGTAATTATATCGGCTTCAGTAATAGTAGATGCGGCGGAGGTTCTTTCAATCACAAATAAATCATCGCCTGCGCCTCCTGTCAAGATATCCCCGGCTTCGCCGCCTGTTAGCAAATCGTTACCCCGATCGCCAAACATCCAATCGGAGTCTTGTCCTCCATAGATTGTATCGCTTCCCTGACCCCCAGACAGCGTATCAGCGCCTTCATTTCCTGCTAGCAAATCATTTTCTCGATCGCCAAAAATTCGGTCGTTTCCCCCCAAACCTCGAACAGTATCATTACCCGCAAATCCTCTAATCGTATCGTTGCTGAGAGTTCCCAGGAGAAAATCGAAGCCGAAAGTACCGTCGATGTTAACCATTTTGCGTTTAATGATGCGTTTAATAGAAAGAATATTTGGCGATCGGCATCCGCCAACCGGTACCAAAAGCTCGATCGCTAATTTTCAAACCCGGGGCTGCTTGTCGCCGTTTAAACTCCGCTTGCCTCACTAATTTTACTACACGTTTAACCACCGCTTCATCGTGTCCTGCCGCGACAATTTGTTGGGCAGATTCGTGATGTTCGATCGACCGCTGCAAGATGTCATCCAAAACATCGTAATCCGGCAAAGAATCTCGGTCAATTTGTCCCGGTTTCAGTTCAGCACTCGGCGCTTTAGTAATAATATTAACCGGAATAATTTCCTTTCCCAGGGGTGGAGACGGGGGCTGCGCCCCTACATATCCGCCAGAATTCAGCCACCGACAAAGCGAATAAACGCGAGTTTTCGGCACATCAGAAATCACCGCCAATCCCCCATTCATATCGCCGTAGAGAGTGCAGTAACCCACCGCCATTTCCGACTTATTGCCAGTCGAAAGCAGCAGATGTCCGAACTTATTAGAAATTGCCATCAACAGATTGCCTCGAATCCGCGATTGAATATTTTCCTCAGCAATCCCGAAAGTTGTATTCACAAACAAATCGGCGAGAGTGCGATCGTAAGTTTTCATCAAATCGCCGATCGGCAATAGTTCGATCGCGATGCCCAGATTTCGGGCTAATTCCAAAGCATCATTAACCGAATGATCCGAACTGTAAGGAGAAGGCATCAGCACCCCTAGAACATTTTCGGGCCCGATCGCGCAACTGGCGATCGCCGCCACCAAAGCCGAATCTATCCCGCCGCTTAAACCGAGTACAACTTTAGAAAAACCGCACTTGCGAACATAATCTCGCACTCCCAAAACCAAAGCGGCCCAAATTTCAGCATCTCCCTCGGCAGGATAAAAACTCAACGGCGCCGCCTCAATTCCTGCTGCACTTTGCTGATTGCTGCCAACTAAATCTTGTTTAGCTGCGTCATATTCCAGCACCGCAAAATCAGTTTCAAAAGAAGCTAATACCTGAATCAAATTACCCTTTCGATTCACAGCAAAACTGCTGCCGTCAAAAATAATATCGTCATTTCCCCCTATCTGATTAGCGTAAATAATCGGTATTCCGCAGCGGATGACGCTGTGCTGCAACATTGCCGATCGCACTCCCCGCTTCCCGGCACAGTAAGGCGATGCCGACAAATTCACTACTAAATCTACGCCCAATTTTGCCAAATCGGAAACAGGATCGCCCGCGTAACTGCGTTTACCCCAAAACTCCTCATTGTTCCACAAATCTTCACAAATTGTCACCCCGATTTTGAGTTCGCCAATAGAAAAGTAATTGCTGTTTTCTCCAGGTTCAAAATATCTATCTTCATCAAATACATCATAAGTAGGCAACAAGCGTTTATGAAAAACTGTTTTGACTGCGCCATCTTGCAACAAAACAGCGCTGTTAAACAATGGTTTTCCGCCTAGTTGAACCGCATTAGCATTAGGTACGGCAGTGCCGACTATGACTGCCAACTCGGGAGGCAAAGCTTGCGCCAGTTGCTGCAACTGTGCGCCTGCGGCTGCAATGAAACTCGGATCGATCAACAAATCGCGCGGCGGATAACCGATCAGGGAAAGTTCCGGTGTTAGCAATAAGTTTGCGCCCTCAACCTCCGCTTTTTTTGCAGCCTCCAGAATTAGGTTGGAGTTGCCAAAGATGTCACCAATAGTAGGGTTGAGTTGTGCGATCGCAATTTTCATATCACCAAATCACCTCATAAATATTGCTAACAGTCCGCCCGCGCGGACTCACTTTCCTATAGCTCTAGATTTGAATGTATAGAAACCTTACTCAGATTTGTAATGTTTCAACTCTTCCTCAATATAATAATTTACCAAATCCCGGTAAATATTTTCAACCACATCAGGATTCAAACCCGATTCTAAAGCCCACTCGCGCCGCTGCTGTAACATAGCATGAAAGCGATCGGGCGATCTAACGCCAGCTTCACTTGTTTTGAACCTTGCTGCCGCGACGACGTATTTAAATCTCTTGCTCAAAGCGTCGATCACTTCTCGATCGATGATATCTATTTCCTCCCGAACTTCCTGAATATTAGCGCATTCATCAGGGTCTTTCATCGCCCGCACTCCTTAATAGCTTCTATTATAATGTTACTCAATTGATCCCCGAATGTCACCCAAGGAACAGCTAGATAAACACCAGCGGCTTATTTTTGAAAGGAGCAAAAGCGGCCGCATCAAAGCGGTACAAACTAGCAGGGCGGCCAGCCCCCCGCGAAACCTTAACACCGGTATCGCACAAAAAACCCAATTTTAACAATCGAGCTCTAAAATTAGAATAATCCGAAAAATTTTCCCCCAAAATAGTTGTATAAAGTTGATACAAATCGCTCAAAGTAAAAAGTTCTGGCAAAACTTCAAAAGCTACCGGACTGTATTCAAGTTTGTTGCGCAGCCGCCGGTATCCGTATTCGAGAATTTGATTGTGATCGAATGCCAGCTTAGGAACTTGTTGCACGGGATACCAAGCAATGCCCCCGACACGGTGGCCGACGCCCGCAACTACACTGCCAGCAATTAACTCAGCTTCCTCAAAGCGAACCAAAGCAAAATAACTAACCGAAAGATAACGATCGCCCCTGGTAAGTTCCCGAGGATCGCGCCCCGGTTCTCCAAAAGTATACAGTTGCTCCAGATACAAATTTTTCACCCGAATTTTCTCAGACAAAATCCGGTAAGCCGCATTTTCAAGAGACTCTCCGTGCCGCACCAAAGTACCGGGAAGACTCCAAGAATCAATAAACGGTTCGTCTTGCCGCATTACCAACAGCACCAACAAGCGGTTCTGCACGGTATCGACGGAGAAAATAACATTATCTACTCCTACTTTAAAGTCAGCTAACGAGCAACCTTCGCTCTTTTTTGTGCCTCGTGCCATGCGTACAAATGCTCCCTATGGATGTAATCTTCGATGGTCGGAGTCAGAGCTTCCCTGTCTCCTGTTTCCCGATAGGAGGTAGAAGAAACATTGGGAGCACTCAAAGATGCGATCGCCACTTTTGCACCCATCCGCCTCAACTGCCACAAATCTAATTGTTCTGACGGATAACCCGGTCGCGGTACTATCAGCAACTCCACTTGTTTTAACAATTGTTCAAATTTGTACCAGCGAGATAGTTGCCCCACCAAGTCGGAACCTATTACCAGCGTCAAATCTGCATCCGGCCACAGCAATCTTGCTTGTTCCACAGTTTCTAGCGTCCTCGGACTGCTGAGTTCTGGATGCAAGCAAAGATTGTGTCTCGGCGAATTAATTTCTTGAATGATTAACAGCAGCATTGCCGATCGGTGTTCTAGAGAAGTTTGGTGCGACTTAAAAGGATTGTCCGACGCCCAAACTGCTACCCAATCAAAATTTTGGGAAAGCCAATTCAGGATAGTTTTGTGTCCCGCTGTAGGCGGATCGGCACTGGTTCCAAAAAGAGCAATCTTCTGCATAAGGAATCGGTAATGGGGAATTGTTGACTGTTGACCCTTCGACGGAGCTCAGGGCATCGCTGTTGACTGTTGACCCTTCGACGGAGCTCAGGGCATCGCTGTTGACTGTTGACTACTGACTACTGACTACTGACTACTGACTTCAATCTAAAATCTAAAATCTAAAATCTAAAATCGATTGACTCTTTTTCGTTTTTTGAGTGAGACTCTGCAAATCTGGAGAAATTTCCACTGGCGGCGAAATCGGGTTGTCAAGTTGCCGAGTTTCGGCTCGAAGACTGGCGACAGAAGCAGCAGTTCGTTTGGCAATATCCTCCAAACTTTCCTGGTTCTGCACTCGTTTCCCATCCTTGACAACCAACTCCATTAATGGTAATTGAGAATCGCAATTGTGAATAATTTCCCCGGACAATCCCAAACAATCTCCGAGAATTTGCCCATTTTCAATATGTCTAAAAATTTGCTTTCTTCCTGGATAAGTTACCTTGCCGCTTGCCTCCTTCATCACCGGAATTCCGTCAATTTCCACCAACTTATAAACACCGTTCACAGGCGAACCGCTCACCAACTTCGTTCCCAAACCGTAACCGTCAATGCAAGCGCCGCTACTTTTTAATTTAGCAATTTCTCGCTCGTCCAAATCGCCGCTAGCAAAAATTGGAACGCCCGGAAGGATCGATCGAACTTCCCGAGACAGCACCGCCAAATCGCCCGAATCCAGCCGCACGCCTTCCAACTGCATTTCACCGCTATTTACTCGATCGGCCAACATCCGCGCCGCCGCCACAGTATTATAAGTATCGATCAGCAGCGGCGCCCCGGGAAAACAGCGGTGAAAAGCTGCAAACGCCTGATTTTCGCTGCCTTCGAGAGCCGCCACAGCCATTACCAAAGCATGAGCCATAGTACCTACAGGTTTGCGGCCCAACTTCAAAGCAGCCAAAACATTAGAAGTTCCGTCGAACCCCGCAGCCAGAGCCGCCCTAGCCGCCCACACAGCAGCTTGAGGCCCAAAAGCCCTGCGCGTCCCGAATTCCAGCAACTTAGCCTCCGGGCCCGCTGCATCCCGCATCCGCGCAGCCCGAGTCGCGATCGAAGTTTGATAATTTATCGCATTCAACAAATAAGTTTCCACCAACTGAGCCTGCCACAGAGGAGCCTCAATGCGCAGCAGCGGCTCGTTGGCAAACACCGCCGTCCCCTCCGGCACCGCCCAAACATCGCCAGTAAAGCGGGCTGTGGCGAGTAGAGTCCAAAATCGCTCCGGCGCACCTGCAAAAATGCCAGTGGACTGCAAAGCCTCTATTTGCGCCGGAGAAAACCGAAATTTTTCCAAATAATCGAGAACTTGAGCCAAACCCATCGCGATCGCGTAGCCAAAACCCTCTGGCAGCCTGCGCGCGAACAATTCAAAACTCGCCGCCCGCCCGTCGAGCCCTTCCCCGACGTAACAAGCCGCCATCGTTAGCTGGTAGAGATCGGTCAAAAGGCTGTAATCTGCTGGGGAAACCGTCAGTTCCCCGTCTTCTAAGATTTCTTCAAAACCTGTGAGGTGCAGGCTTTCTGTCGCAGTTTCCATAAGAAAAACCCCGAACAAACTTCTTTGTTTTAATTATAGTGACAAACACCATATCTTTTTGTAAAATTTTGATAAAGGTTGCAGATATTTGTCTGAATAATTGCTTGAGTACGGCGTTGACTAGCAGAATTTAGGTGGCTGGAGGCACGAATATTATGGTAGAATCCATAAAAATACCTAATTTAACAAACTCAGGAATTAACCGCAAACACTCAAACGTTCCAGGTTTTTGACGAAAATATCTGGTTGCAGCCTTGAACCGAGTTAGAAAACCCGGTTTCTGAGCGTCGGGAGTGCGATCGTCACCGCAGGAGTTGAGCAAGGAAAAATCTACCAGCAAAAGGTCGATCGCCCACAAATGCGTAATTTCTAAAACCTTCAGTTTGCTTCTATGTTGCAGACTAATAAGTAATTCAAATAAATATTGCTAAAGTAGTCCAAAGGCAAAAAATAAGAGTAATCTAAAAGTATCCCAAGCCACACAAGAGAGGCGGATTTTATGAATCTTTATAAATCTGTTGTAAACGCAATGCGTTACGTTTCGGAAGGAGCCTCGCGGATTTTTAGACGGAGCGATGACGATTATCCCAACAGTGGCGTTCAGCCTTTTGAAGGTACGCCACCTAAAGGCTCTAAACGGGAAAGATGAGCAGCAGATCGGGGATTTTCTAGCGATGCAGGCAAAGGCATTCTGTTTAACAGTCAACAGTTAATTGTTGACTGTTGACTGTTGACTGTTGACTGTTGACTGTTGACTGTTGACTGTTAATACTAATTGTAGGTTGGGTTTCACTTCGTTCTACCCAACCTATCAATTCCCAATTTACAAAAACTGATTCAGAAAAAAGGCGATCGCAGCACTGCCGATCGGCACTGTCAAATTGTCAATTCCCCACTTAGAAACCGATTCTAAACTAGCAGCAACCAAAGCCACAACGGCAGACACCGCCCAAGTTTGCCAAATATTGCCTTGAACCGCCAGCAAAATCAAACTGCTAACAGCAAAACTCACCAAATACATAGTTGCAGAACCTTCCCAACTCTTCTGCATTCCCCAAACTCGATAACTATGTTTGCCGTATTTCTGGCCGATGACAGCAGCCAATCCGTCGCCCCAAGTCATCACTAAAATGCCCAAAGCAGCGTATTCCTGATGTTGCAGCGGCCAAAACCAAGCGACGAGAATGCTGATAGTAACAGCATAGAAAAAAGTCCCCCAACTCTTCCGGTTGATGCTGTTGAGACTGGGTAAAATCGGAACTTGGTAAGAAATTAGGGCGATCGCCGCAGCTAAAATTCCCGCCCAAATTCCCACCCAACCGGGTATTTCCAGCCACCAAGCCAGCAAAATCACATTTCCAGTACCGATGTGCACCACCTTCCGCGATACCTCAGCATCGACAGAAGTAAAGCGATTTAAGCCCTCAGCTACCAGTAAAATCAAGCCCAGCCAGACTCCCACGAGGGAAATTTGCAGCCACACAGTCGGAACTTCAGAAAATATAGACACGATATTTAGGAAACACTTATTTAGATCAGACACTGTTTACTACTTTAGTGGAAAGCGCGATCGCTCTGTTCGGTGTTGGCAGGATTTTCTACCGTCACTACGGTATAATTTACTCGCTCTCCTGTGCTCGGCTTTGGAGATAAAGTGAGTTAGTCTAATCAAATTAGTCGTTTGAAGTTTTGAGAGGCTCAGAGAAGCTGATTACTATGCAATATGTATTAATTATTCATGAAGTAGAAAACTACGAAGCTTGGAAACAGGTATTCGATCGTGCTGAAAGCATCCGAAAAGAAGCTGGCGAGCGCTCCTATCAAGTCTTGAAGTATGACAGTGAACCCAACAAAATTGTTCATTTCTCCGCGTGGACATCAATCGCAGATGCTAGGGCGTTTTTTGAGTCGCCTAGACTGGTTAAAATTCGAGAAGAAGCCGGAGTTAAAGCTCCTGAATTTATTTATCTAGACCAATTAGAGTCAGGAGTCTTGTGAAAGACCTATTTGTATAATGTAAGTTGTTCAAACTATGTGGTTAAGTGTTGAATATGTACGACGGTAGCTACTACCAGCTAATGGCTGAGTACAATTGCTGGATGAATCAAAAAATATATTCTGTTTGCTCGGCAATTCCTGATGAACAGCGCAAACAGGATATGGGTGCCTTTTTCAAGTCTATTCATGGCACTTTGAATCACTTACTGTATGGTGACAAAGCATGGATGGGTCGTTTCACTCTTCAGCCATTTTCGGTAACTGTTATCGGTCAAGAACTGTATCCTGAATTTGAGGTTTTGAGAGCGGAACGGGAGACAATGGATCGGCAAATTATAGAATGGTCTAGACACCTTAATTCTGACTGGTTGAGTCAACCGTTTGAGTACACAAGCAATAGACATCTCCAAAATAGTAACACTTCGTGGTAATATCACATCATAAAGCTTTTTTGACACAGAAACATGAGCGACA
>NZ_JAUBTB010000096.1:0-25619 GCF_036704965.1 Microcoleus sp. F10-B2
AGCCGATCGAAGTGGGCAAACCTATAGCTCGTATGCGCGAGCTCTCTTCGGAACTACCCCGCAGGGGGTAAGTTCCGTCTAAAGACTCAATTGCTATAGATAGGGGACAAATACTTTGGCTTCCCCTATAGATAGCGTATGTGACACTTTAGGGTGCGGAATGTGGGAGTTATACCTACTCCTTCTCAAATCGTGAATGTTCCACTCCTAAAAAAGTAGTTTTTTTGAGTAATATTACTGATTGACAAATGCAATTAAGTCTTAACTTGTCACCAATGCCTTTATTGGGATTGTTTTCTGAAGATAGTCAGCTTGAATTTTCACCGGAGATGAACGCCAATAAACGCAGATAAATTGCCAAGGAAATCGACGTTGATCTGCGTTTATCTGCGGTTTCACACCTCCGATATTTTTAGATAAAAGTAAAGTCAAATCCTGACAGAGAAGAAACCCCAGTTACACCATTTAACTTCGCAAAAATGCGAGAATCGCCGCCGGTGACATTATTACCGTTGCCGTCATAAATGATGTAAGTATTGCCGCCGGAATCGTAGGCAAACAAGAAAGCAGTTCCTCCGAGAATATTTGCAGAAACAGTTGTCTGCACATTCAGCAGAACTTGACTGCCATTGCTGAGATTGGGGAATCCGGGGGCAAAATTAAACTGATCGGCGATCGGCACACCGAGGCCGTTAAAATCAGTAATCACATCGTATCCGCCCGCCGCGATCGCAGCATCGATCGCCGCCGAAGAAGCCGCATCAAACGCCGGCCCAGCTTCGGCAGGACTGGTATAGCGGAATTGATTGCTGCCGCCGCCCCCCGTCATGGTATCTGCGCCGGGGCCGCCTACGAGCACGTCGTTATCCAAACCGCCGTTAATCGTATCGTTACCGCCTTGACCGTCAACAGTATCGCTGCCCAGCAAACCGTTCAAATTGTCCGGCAAAGAGCCCCCAATCAACTTGTTAGGCCCGCTATCTGCAGGCAAGATTTGAACGGTGACAGTACCTACGCCGGGAATTGTCCCGAATCCGTCGCTGACGCTGTAGGTGAAAGCAGTTGTACCGGCTACGTTGCCGGGGATGAACTGCACCTGAGAGACAAGATTTACAGCTATCCCCAGTTGCGGTGTGCTGACATTGATAATGTTGAGCGGCCCTTTTTGCGGGCTCGAATCGTTCGCCAGTACGTCGATGAAAGTGGGCAGCAAATTATTCGTATTTGTAAATACGATGCCGTCATCGACAACAATCGGCGACAGGATAGTTGGAACAGTTACGGAGGTATCGAAAGAGTTGATGTTAATCGCGACTGACGCTGCTGCCGTCCCGCCTTGGTCGTCAGCTACGCTGTAGCTGAAAGAGCCCGCTTGCCCGATCGCGTTAGTTGCAGGTTTAAATGTCAGCCCGAGTAAATCCTGAACGGTTAACTTTTGGTTCACGGCGATCGGGTTCGTACCGGTAATTACCTGACCGAAAGTAGGATTGGGAAGTCCTACTACCGCGATCGACAGTTGCTGGCCCTCCGGGTCGCTGGGGGCCGAAATGCTCAGAGACAGAGGCAAATTTTGCAAACCAGTCAGCGTCTTGCCAGTTTCCACGATCGGTGGCTGGTTAGGAGTCGGAGATGTAAAACCGGGGGGAGTCGGCCCCCCGCCGAAAGGCGGAGGAGTTGGAGTTGTCGCAGTTGGAGTCGGGACTATGGAAGGACTCGGACTCGGAGTTGTCCCGCCCGCAGTCGGAGTCGGAGTCGGACTCGGAACCTGTGTCGGCAATGTCCCGGGCGACGGAGTTGGACTCGGAGTTGTCCCCGGTGACGGTGATGGAGTTGGACTCGGAGTTGTCCCCGGTGACGGTGATGGAGTCGGAGTCGGTGCCGGAGTTGGAGTCGGTGCCGGAGTTGGAGTCGGTGCCGGAGTTGGAGTCGGTGCCGGAGTTGGACTCGCAGTTGTCCCCGTTGTCGGAGTTGGAGTCGGTGCCGGAGTTGGACTCGCAGTTGTCCCCGTTGTCGGTGTCGGCGTCGGTGCCGGTGTCGTAGAAGGTTTTGTCCCCGTTGCTGGTGTCGGAGAAGCACTTGTCCCCGTTGCTGGTGTCGGAGAAGGACTTGTCCCGGTTGTCGGTGTCGGAGAAGGACTTGTCCCGGTTGTCGGTGTCGGAGAAGGACTTGTCCCTTGAATGGTGAAGGGATTGTCGTCTACGCGCGGTATTTGAGCTGTAGTAAACCGAGATTCATCGAGCGAGTTCGATCGAACATCAATCAACACCGCCAAAAATTCCCCAGTTCGCCTGTCCCTAATAATCGTGTTGCTAGAATTCGAGCCTTGGCCCTGGAAAATTTCTAACTCTGTAAAGTTCAAACCTCCAGCCAGACCGATCGAATCTCCTGCCTTAAAATCTCTAATTAAATCAGCATCGCCGATTTCGCGACCGCCAGTAGTGAGAAACCCGTTGCCAGCAGGCGACGTGCCCACCCTACCCAGAACAAAGATATCCGATCCGTCGCCTCCTGTCAGAGTATCAGACCCGCGATCGCCAGAAAGAATATCATCCCCAGCATCTCCAGACAGAGAATCACTGTCGTCGCCCCCGAAGATCAGGTCATCACCCTCGCCGCCGTCACCAGTATCGTTACCAACACCGCCGGTGATGACATCCCCGCCCTCGGAGCCCAACAAAATATCATTGCCTGCAGCGCCGATCAAGCAGTCGTTACCCGTGTCGCCAAAAACAGTGTCACTGCCCTTGTCGCCAAACATCAGGTCGTCCTCCCCACCACCGCGCAGACAGTCATTGCCTTTACCGCCGTACAGCGTGTCGTTGCCTTCAGAACCCAAGACAATATCGTTACCCTGGTCGCCAAAAGCTGCGTCGTTGCCCACCTCGCCAGAAACCACGTCATCGCCTTTGCCGCCCCGCGCCGTGTCATTGCCGCGCCCGCCCTCAACGATATCTTTACCAGCCCCGCCGTTGAGAGAATCGTTACCGTCATCGCCCTTGACTATATCGTCCCCGTCCCGACTCAGAAGCGTGTCGTCGCCGCCACCCCCGGAAATCGTGTCATTGAACAAGCTGCCGATTAAATAGTTATTCCCATCATTTCCGACAACTAAGCCATCGACAAAAACTGGCTCTGGGGGAGGCGTGGGAACTGTCAGAGTTGGTCGCGGCACAGGCGTGACCGAAATCCCCGGGCCGGTCCCCGTCATCGTCGTCGAAGTCCCCGTCATCGTCGTCGAAGTCCCCGTCATCGTCGTCGAAGTCCCCGTCATCGTTGTCGAAGTCCCCGTCATCGTTGTCGAAGTCCCCGTCATCGTTGTCGAAGTCCCCGTCATCGTTGTCGAAGTCCCCGACGACGGCGTAGGCGACGGCGCCGTGCCGCTATCCAAACTATCCCCGTTCTCATCGGGTAGCCGCCCTTCGAGAAAAATTAGTGGTACTGCACTTGCCATTGTTCCGCCTCCTTGCGACGCTACTCAAAAACTACTAAATAAACTTAAAGTCAGAGGCAGTAATGACGGTGCTGAGCGCTCCCGGCACTGTAGGAATAGTATTCAACACACCCAAATCGAAAGCTGGGAGACTGTCATCTGCCACATTGGGGTCGAAGCCGAGAACGTACTTGTTAAAAGTATTGTTGAGGTACACGAAGAAAGCTCCCGTTTTGCTCGAACCGTTTTGATTCTTCAACACTGCATTTACTGCTTGAGCGTTATCAAATTTAGATTCAAACAAAATGACTTCTTGCTTGCTGATGTTGTCGCCGCTAGACCCGATATTCCTGACGATAAAACTGGTGAAATCGTTAGTAGTTCCCGAGTTGGTTAAGCCGGCGAAATTTGACGACCTGAACAAGAATCTGTCGGTACCGCTGCCGCTGACGTTAAAGTCAGCAATCACGTCCACGCCTTCGCTGGGAGTTTCGTAGTAGAAGAAATCATCGCCAGCATCGCCCGTGAGCAAGTCAGAACCGGCTCCGCCACCCAAAATGTCATTGCCAGCACCGCCGGAAAGCGAGTCGTTGTCATCCCCGCCTAACACCAAGTCGTTGCCGAACGCGCCGCTGAGACAGTCGCTGCCAGCGCCGCCGTCGAGAGTGTCGTCGCCCGCTTCGCCCAACAGGGAGTCGCTGCCGCCCTCGCCCAAAACGTAGTCGTTACCCGCACCTCCGAGTGCCGTGTCGTTGCCTTCTCCACCCAAAATCGTGTCTTCGCTGTCGCCGCCCGAGAGAGAATCGTTATTGATACCGCCGTCGAGCAAGTCTCTGCCGATGCTGCCGTCGAGAATGTCGTCGCCTGCACCGCCGTCGAGGGAGTCGTCGCCAATGCCACCTAATAAGGTGTCGATCCCGTTTCCTCCAAGTATCGAGTCCTCGCCGGATTCTCCCAATATCGAGTCATTGCCTGTTCCGCCGTCAATGGTGTCGCCGTTGTCACCGCCTAAAACGATGTCATTGTCATTGCCACCAAACATCAGGTCGTTGCCCAGTCCGCCGATGAGCGAGTCTATGCCGTCTCCGCCGTCGAGGGTATCGTTGCCGAGTCCGCCGTCGAGGGTGTCGTTGCCTGTCGAACCCAGCACCGAGTCGTTGCCTACTTCACCGAATTCGAGGTCGTCGCCGCCCCTGCCGTCGATGATGTCGTTGCCGTCGCCCCCAGAGAGGGTATCGTTGCCGGCCCCGCCGATGATGAAGTCGCTAAGGTTGCTGCCTGTAAAGCTGCTGGCGGGGAGTTGGGTACGATCGACAATATTATCTACGACAGTGATGCTGAAGGATATCGGTTCGAGAGTTGCAGACCCGTCGGAGGCTGTAAACGTGAAACTGTCGTTGCCGCCAGCCGCCAGCAAGTTGTATTTGACGATGTTGTTGTTGATATCGTCTTGGGTGAATTTGCTGCCGACGTTGAGAAAGGTGCCGCCCCTTTGGACAAAACCTCTGGTAGCGTCGGGGGCTTGGGTAATCGTGTAAACGATTTCCGACGGAGTGTTATCGGGATCTGTGACTAACAAATCTGCCGCGGTGATTGTCTGGGTAGGAGCACTTTTGGCAACCACCACACCCTCGTTAATTACTAGCTGCGGCGGGCTGCTGATGTTGATGGTTACTACTGCCTGACTTGTGCCGCCGTTGCCGTCTGAGATCGAGTAGCTGAAACTGTCACTACCCGAGAAGCCGGCATTCGGGGTGTATGTGAATACGCCGCCGCCCTGGGGAACCAGACTCCCCTTGGCTGCTGGAGTAAAAGTCGTGACAGTCAGAGCGTTCTTGTCCGGGTCGGTGTCGTTGAACAGAACGTTGAGACTGAGTTGTTGACCCGCAACCGTGGTGAAGTTGTCGTCAACTGCTCTTGGAGGCTGATTGGGGAAGGTCGTCGGACTGGGTGTCGGCGTCGGGAATATCGGTGTCGGCGTCGGACTGGCTGTCGGCGTCGGGAATATCGGGGTCGGCGTCGGACTGGCTGTCGGCGTCGGGAACGTCGGCGTCGGACTCGGCGTCGGCGTCGGTGTCGGACTGTCTGTCGGCGTCGGTGTGGGACTGGCTGTCGGCGTCGGCGTCGGTGTCGGACTCGGACTCGGTGTCGGCAGGGGCAGCGGGGTGGCGCTGCCGGGAACTGTGGGGGCAATTACAAAGGAGCTCCGCCCCAGAGTCCTGCTGTCTACTCCGGGCAATACTGCTAAAAAGTCGCCGCTGACGCCGTTGCGAATAATTGTGCTGCCTGCTTTGGTGTCGGTGCTTTGGAAGATTACCAAATCTTCAAACTTGAGGTCGCCGCTCAACCCGATCGAATCTTCGCCTTGGCGAAAATCGGTGAAAATGTCAGCATCGGCGATATCGGGACCACCTGTGGTGAGAAATGCCGGGTTAGTGCCGCTGCTGCCGCTGGGGGAACTGAAGGCACCGATGACAAAGACATCTCTGCCTTCGCCTCCTGCCACTACGTCTTTGCCTGCTTCGCCCCAAATAACGTCGTTGCCAGCACCCGCGTCCACGATGTCGTCGCCGTCACCGCCGAATACGATGTCGTCGCCGTCGCCGGCAAAAATTGTGTCGCCCCCGGCGTTTCCGTATAGCCAGTCGCCTCCTTCGTTGCCAAATAGCAAGTCTTCGCCGTCGCCGCCGAAGAGCGAGTCGTTACCTTGGTCGCCCCACAGGATGTCGTCGCCTCGATCGCCCAAAAAGCTGTCGTCGCCAGAGCCCCCGCGCAAGCTGTCGCTGCCTTTGCCGCCGTAAGCCGTGTCTTTGCCTTCGCCTCCGATTACCGTGTCGTTGCCGTCATTGCCGTACAGCAGGTCGGGGTTATTTCCCCCGTCGAGGGAGTCATTGCCTTTGCCTCCGTACAGGGTATCGAGTCCTGAACCCCCGTCGAGAACGTCGTTCCCGGGCGCGCCGAACAGCACGTCGTCATCGTCGTTGCCAAATACTAAATCGTCGCCGTCAGATCCTTGCAGGTTGTCGTTGCCTTGCAGCCCCGAAATCACGTCGGGGCCGAGACTGCCAACTAAGGAGTCGTTGGTTTCTGTGCCGCGGATCACGCCGCCGATGACATTGGGCGAGGTACCTGAGCCTCCGCCCAATGTATCGTCTATGCCGCCAAATGTGTCGTCCCCGGAGGGAGTGGGAGTTCCCGTCGGCGTTGGAGTTGGTGTTGGAGTCGGAGTTGGTGTTGGAGTCGGAGTTGGTGTTGGCGTCGGTTCTGGTGTTGGTGTCGGTTCTGGTGTTGGTGTCGGAGTTGGTGTTGGTATAATTACTACTGGCACTGCACTTGGCATTATTTTGGCTCCTTTAAACGACGATCCCGATTAACTTTAAGAACTGATTAGTATCAGTTTGTTGCCACAAATATGGCTTAAAATTGATTAATAATCCCGATCATTTCTAACATACTAAATCAAAAATGCAACGGCTATAGATATTTTTCAAGCCTGGCATCTTTCGATCTCAAAATATTAATCACTGCACGTTTGGCGGCCTATCTTGGGTATACTTTAATATCGCGCCATTTCGATAGAACCTAGAAGTCGGGCTTGGAGTCAGCCCGGTGTATTTATCCAGAATCAGAAAAAATAAAAATCTTCGCCGTCATAATTTTTTCTTTCCTCCTGCCGAATGCCGAATACATCTGTGCCTCTTGCCAGCAGAAGCCGACTGTCTTATGCGGACTGCTGACAAGAAACAGAGCTGTTAATTAGGGGCAGAAGCGGTCCGGTTTGTTCTTGTCCGCTGACTGATAGTTCGCTGTGGCAAAGGTAAAGCAGGGAACAGCGACTTAACAAATCTAGCAGAATTCGCCGCAGCCGCTGTTGGTCGGCAGCCGTTTCATCTTCGGTTTCCCAGGGACGCCCCTGTTGCGATCGCAAAAATAAGGGAGCGCCAAACAATGTCGCCGCACCGCCGCTCAGCCACAGGGGCGACCCGGCATCCAGCCAAAAGTGCCATTTGTGGGCGCGGCGGCTGCTGCGGTACTGGAAGATGTTGGCGAGGGTGACGGCTCTGGCTGCTGGGCCTTCTGGACGCACTGGAAAGGGGTTGGCGGTGACGGTTCCTTGGCGCAACAACTGGATGAACCGGGCGATCGTTTCTGAGTCGCCGCCGTTTGTTGGTTCTACGCGCTGCATTCGCCCGTTGATTTCCCAGTAGTGGGTGGCGGTTTCCATTAACTCGCGCAGGGCTGCTAGCCGATCGTAGGGCAGGTATCTGTCGTTCATGAGAAATTTCTGGATTGCTCGATCGAGCAGGGCAATTGGACTCGGCAACAGCCGCTCCTGCTGTTGCGACCGCTGTTGTTCGATCCACTCCACAATCTGCTCGTAGGCCCCGGCTGCTCGGTGTCCGAGTCTGTCCCACCGGGGAAAGGCTGTAATTGGCAGCAATTGAGGTCGATCGATATCTGGACAAAAACAGTGATCGGCGATTAAACCTGCTCTCACTTGGTCGATCGATTTTTGATTTTGGATTTGAGATTTGAGATTGAACGTGGGGTGGGAATCTTCTGTTTCCAATGAACGGTGTTTTTGGCTGCCCAACACAACCAGCATTTCGGCTGCGCCGTCTCGATCGACTAAACGGCCGAGTCCCGGATAAACTAACGCTAACAAAGTCAGCAAAGCTCGAATCTCTGGGGTAGTCGATAGGGGACGCTGATCGTTGAGAGATACTGCGGCAATATTATCTCGCGCCAGAATTTCCGTTAAACTGTAACGGGCGATCGCATCCATCCCCGGGGCAATTACGGCGATTTCCTGCGGTTCCACGGCTTGTGACTTCACCGCATCGACGATGATTTCGGCGGTTTCTCGCAGAAGTTGAGCGCGGGAAGTGGTTTGGAGCGATCGAACCGATCCGGGCAAACTCAAGCCTAAAGGATAAAAACCCTCAGAATTAACTGCTAAACTTAGCACTAAATCCCCAATTTCTGGGGCTAAACCGGCTTTTGCGTCCAAATTTTCCACGCTTTGACAGCGACTTTCGAGTCGGGCCAGGTATTCCGTGTCCGCCCCCAAACCCAAACGCACCCCTCCATCCCGATTGTAGGAAAATGCCCCCGCTGCACCTTGGTCGAGCATCCGATCGAACAAATGGCCGCCGATCGCCGGATAATCGTCAACATCGTCTGCGATCACAGCTTGGTATCTAGATGACAAATGCTGTTGATAAGTGGCATCCGGCAACAAATAGCGCCAGTAGAGTTCGCAAACAATCCCGTAAGTCAGGAACCCCCGCGTCAAGCACCATTCCCGCCACCTTTCGAGCAACTCTCCCATGCTAGTCCACAGGTTGCCAGAGCCGCCTTCCCCAGCAAATCCCTGTTGTAGAATGCTGGGAATTTCTTCTCTGGGCGTACCGCTGACAGCAGCCAGTTGTAATAAGTCTAGAGTTCGACGCACCATTCGAGTTGGACTTACCCCTGTTTGTTGCAAAATCCCTTCGTCTAGTTCGCGACGCCAGAGTCTCGCGGCAAGTTCCAGTTCTGTTTCAGGTTGCAGCCGCAGGGGAAATTGAGCCCTCAAATCCAGCGACTGAACCAGCAGCGGCCAAAATAGCAATACCTCCTGCTCAAAAAAACCGAAGGGCGTTGTGGAGTGAAAGGTATATTTTCCTTCGGTAGCGACGGCGATGCGATCGGCTAATTCCAGCCGGTTGTCTCCGTTAGCTGCTAAGACTAAAATTGCTGGGGCAGTTTGTCCAGCCCGCCGCCGCCCGGAACTCGATCGCCCTGAAACTTTTGTGGGCAAGGGCTTGACAGTTTTGCTCCAAATGCAGAACTGCTCGACTAAACGACTGGTTTTGCCACTGCGGGCAGATCCGACAATCCAAATTGAATCCTCGCTGGCCGTTCTCAGTTTATGTAAATTTGTTACCATACCGTGAATACTTTAATCACTAATGTCTACAGCAAACTAACCAGCTTTAGCTATGAATACTTCTCCGTGGAACAGGATTGTAAAATATCTCTACAGCCTTCACCAATGGTATCGAGAAACGCCTGAGAGGGCTCTAGAACAGGCTTACGATGCTGCGTTAGCAATTAAGGCGATCGAAGACGAGCATTTTGGCGGTCAAGCAATCTCCGATCGATCGGGAGATTACGGACATAGCACCCTGTCTTACTTTCAATCCGAACTGAAAAAATACCTCAAGGTCATCCAAACCAGAATGGTTGAGTTTAATGCTAGCCGTTCTTTTTTGGAACTGCCGGAGCGCGTGGGGGCAAAACCGAAGGCGGGGCACAGCGCGGATCGCCACCAGCACGGATTAGGTCTTGACAATAAAGATCGAGCATCCCTTGTATTTGAGAAGCTAGAGTTTATTGATGCAGTCATCGACAAGTATATTAATAATAGTAGCTCGACGGCAATTGTTCCGGTTGTCAGTTCAGTAAATCTGCAGCCAAAATCTACAACAAATAGCAGCTCTCCACCTGACCCAAAAAATAAAGGATCGGCTAATTATGTTCAAATTCACGATGGTGAGGTTGACACTAACTATGAAGAAGTAAATTTATTACCGCGATCGCTTTTGGGAACTTTGAATCGAATTACTAAAGATTTAGACCCGGAAGCGGAAAAAGAAGTAGTTAAGAATTTTCGCAATTCCAAAGTCAAAACAATTATTTCTCTGAGATTTATTTTGCTTTTGATTTTAGTTCCGCTGTTGACCAATCAAATTTCCAAAAACTTTCTAGTCGGACCGATAGTTGACCATTTTAGAGGTCAAGAAAAGGCCCCACTTTTCATAAATGTTAACCTGGAAGAAGAAGCATTTCAAGAACTGGAGAGATTTGAGCAACACCTCAAATTTGAAAGGTTAATAGGCGCTGCTCCGTCGCTTTCTTTAGAGGAAACGGAAAAGAAGATTGCCGAGAGAGCAGTTGAGCTAGCGGAGGAATACCGCGCTGAAAGTGGTGGAGCCATTAAAAATATTTTTGCCGATTTGATGTCCTGCATAGCCTTTGTCGCGATTATCATCACTAACAAGAAAGAGATTGAGATTTTAAAGTCTTTCATGGACGATGTGATTTACGGCCTCAGCGACAGTGCGAAAGCTTTCGTAATTATTTTGTTTACGGATGTGTTTGTCGGATTCCACTCGCCTCACGGTTGGGAAGTAGTTCTTGAAGGTGTATCGAGGCATTTGGGACTGCCAGAAAATAGGCAGTTTATATTTCTGTTCATTGCGACGTTTCCAGTTATCTTGGATACGGTATTTAAGTATTGGATATTTCGTTATTTAAACCGGAGTTCGCCTTCGGCTGTTGCTACGTACAAGAATATGAACGAGTAATCAGAGGCGAAGGCAGAAGGCAGAAGGCAGAAGGAAGGAAGAAGGAAGGAAGGAAGAAGGCAGAAGGCAGAAGGAAGGAAGAAGGAAGGAAGGAAGAAGAAAAAAAAGATCTAATAATAGCAATGGTTTCAGGCATTGATAACGTCCTCAGTAGGGCATCTACTGCACAGAGAATGGCTTACCCGTAGCGCACAAAAGCATTTATTGTTTGCGTCAGGAGTGGTTTAATTAATTAGATATACTTAAGCTGTTGGGTCTCTAAATTTTATTTGGGGGCGGGTTCTCGCGCACCCCACAAGAATTTTATCACACTTGACTTTCATCAAGGCTCGGCTCAGGAAGCGTAAAATTTAGATGCGGCCGATCGACAAAAAATGCGATCGCCCGCAGCATCTCTCGAAAGAAATCAAAAGGGCGATCGCATTCCCAAAACCCATTACCCATTACCAATGACCTAATTCCAACGCTTCTTGCGCTGTCGCTGGCTTGCCACCGCCTCCACCAGTCCCAGGCCGAGAAAATTACTCAGCAGCGACGCATTCCCGTAACTCAGGAAAGGTAGGGGAATGCCCGTAACCGGCGCCAAGCCAATGTTCATCCCAATATTTACGAACACCTGAAAAATCAACATTGACAGTACGCCGATCGCCAGCAAAGAACCAAAATTATCGTTAGCACTTTGAGCGATCGTCACCAACCGGAAACAAATTATCCAGAACACCAACAACACGCCAATACAGCCAATAAAACCCAATTCTTCGCCAATAGCTGAAAAGATAAAGTCCGTATGCTGTTCGGGAATAAAGTTAAGCTGAGTTTGCGTTCCCTGAAACAAACCCCGGCCCTTCAGTTCCCCAGCGCCAATAGCAATCCGAGATTGAATCAAGTGATACCCGCTGCCTAAAGGGTCTTTCTCGGGGTTTAAAAACCCTGTCAGGCGCATTTTTTGATAATCCTTGAGCACATTCCAAAAAAGATGTCCGAGGTGTCCAGAAACAACGTTCGCCAACACAGCACCGAAAGTCCCCAACCAGGGCCAAGGCAGGGTTCGCCAAGCGATAATACCCGCAACAACTACCCAGGCTATCCAAATCGGTGTAGACAGGTTATTAAAGAGAACAGAGATGAGAGGAGAGAATAGCAATATTAGCCAGCCGGGATTGACATTTCCCCAGTAAAACATCCCCATTGTGATCGCGCCGAACACTAGGGAAGTACCTAAATTTGGTTCGGCAAAAATCAATCCCCAGGGTACAGCCATAATCGCCAGCATCCTCAACATATCCCGGACTGTGGGGACAGTCTTGTCGTGCAGGAGAGCTGCTAAAGTGACAATCATGCCTACTTTGGCAAATTCTGAGGGTTGCAGGTAGAAGCCGCCGATGTTGATCCACCGCTGGGCCCCGAGTCCTGTAGTACCAATAAACCGCACTGCGATCAGCGACAAATTGATTAATATGTAAATCGGCCATTTCCACTCAATCAGTATTTGGTAACGGCAGCGGGAAATGATGATGGCGAGGAACAAACCGACTGCCCCTGTTACCCAATGCCGCCACCAGTCGATCAGCCCCTGGTTGATTTCGACGCTGCGGATCATGATTCCCCCGAAGATGGTGAGGGCGATGCAAGCGGCGAACAGCCAAGGGTCTGCTTCTTCCCAGGGTTTGAAGATGAATTTCCAGCGGTTTCTGACTTGTATTCTCTGCAACATGAGGATTTTAGATTTTAGATTTTAGATTTTAGATTATCGAGCCGATTTTCGGAAGTTGTGGATATAGTTCGGATTCAGAGTCTGCACCTTACTTGAGAAGCGTCGGTGTGAGTACCTCACATTATTCGGGGAGTTGTAGGGATGTTCCGGGCCGTCAGCAACGGGTTAGGAGTGCGCGGACACACTAATCTGTAGGGTGCGCCGGGCCGCCCACCTGAAGCGGATTTAGCCCGATCGCGATCCGCAAGTCCGAGAATCGTCACGCCGGTTCGTAAAGGTACTCGAAGCCGTTCCCATCTGGATCTCTGCCGTAAAAAGAGGCAGTACCGTCGCGGTGTTCGTGAATGCGGGTGACGGAAACACCATCGGCTTTGAGTTGTTCGTAAGCGGATTCCATTTCGGTACGATCGTCAAATACAAACCCAAAATGCGGCCCTGCTTGGTCGTAACTCGGACTCAACAGCGCCAATCCGTCCTCTCCTGCTTTCAAATAAGCCCAGTCTGCATCTTTCCAGACTAACTCCATACCCAAGTTGCGGTAGAATTCAGCAGACTTCTCTATGTCTTGCACGCAGACGGCTACGTGTCCCAATCGTTTTAGTTTCATATCTACAAAGTTTATGGTTGTTCTTTCGTTTATTGTATCTATTTTCTGATTTGTTACTCGATTAATTAGGTATTTTTTCGATTTTTTTACTCGCGGCTAAATGTACTTTTTTTACTTGTTTGCTGGCGTCCATTTCGCTGAACAGTTGAATGGCGCGGTCAAAATTTTCTTGACTTTTCTCGATGTTACCAAGTTTTTGTTCTGTCAGTGCTAGTTGATAGCAAGCTTCAGCTCGGTCTAATTTGGCGCTGGCTCGATCGAGTATTTCTATTGCTTCTGCATGGTGCTGCAGGGCTTGGTCAAATTCTCCCTGTTCTCGGTACAGCGCTGCTATACCGCTGAGAGCTTTGGCTTTGATGGTGCTGTACTGGTTTTGGTCGGTTTGGGCGATCGCTTGGCGGTACAAACTCAAAGCTTTCTCTGTCTCTCCCAGGTTTTGATAGGTGGCGGCGAGAAAAACTAATTTGTATCCCGTACCCACCAAATGACTGTTTTCCCGATCGGCATAAAGTTTTTCGGCAAGCTCTTCCGCCTCTTTTTTGGCTCCGACACAGGAGTTGAGGAAAGCTAACCCGACATCGATCGAATAGCTATTAATCCCGATTTCGTCCCGCGAAGTTTTCAGCTTGACAAATATTTCCATAGCTGATTCTAATTCGCCCATTTCTATTTGACAAAAACCTATATTAATTGCAGCGTTAACTTTCCAAAATTCCAGATTTGCTTGTTGGCCGTTTTCAGGTTCGCTGCTTTTCGCTATAATTTGCAAAGATTTAGTAGCTTTTATTTCTGACATTTGATGGCATTCTATGGCTTGATTGATTTCGCCTAATATGCGATAACAAATGCCTAAAAGACTGTATAAGCCGCTCAAATAATAATCAGAAGTCACATTGTTGACGGTGCGAGTAGTTGCTGAAATTATTGGCTGCAAGAAACCTAATTTGTAGAGCGCTCTACCGAGCTTGTAATCTTTGGCAAACTGGATATTGATTTTTTTGAGGATGACGCTAGCGGCCTGCTCGAAACAGCTAATGGCCACATAATGATAGTAAGCTTCAAAAGCTTTCAGCGCATCTTCTACAGTCTCAATATTTTCAACACTCTCTGTCCAGAAATCGGCTGCTTTGCGGTTTGCAGTTTCCCAGTCTCCGGGCGAGAGCCGATCGACCGCTTCTTCCCGAATTGCTGGATGCAGCCAGTATTCGCCCTTCTGAGACTCGACTAGCGAGCGGTGCAACAGCGATTTAATGATTTGTCGGCGTCCGGCTTCGGGCACGTCCCACAGCAAGCACAAAAGTCCGTCAGTAGGGACTGTCGGCACGTCTTGATAGCGGTAACAGCCCAAGCGACAGAGGAGTTGATAGGCTTCGGCATCGAGTTCTTGCAGGCGGTTGAATTGACTGGTAACTAAATTTTTTAAGTCAGTTTCAACGAGCGGATGCTCGCTGTTTTCCAGCCAGTAAGCCGCCATGTCTCCGTCAAAATCTTCTCGGATCGTACCGCAAATAATGCCCATTGCTTTGGCATTGCCGCCGTAAACTTTGTGCATTTCCTTGAGGGCGACATCATCTATATTGATGTTGCGGCAGCTAAAAAACTGCCGCCAAACTTCTACCTCTAATCCCGGAAGCAGGTAGTGTTCGACGGTGACATCTGAATCGCACAGTCGATCGCGACTGGTAATCAGAGTTACCGACTGCACCGCTGCATCAGCCAAAACTCGCAACAGTTCCACGTAAAGCCGGTGCGGTTCAATAAACTTACCTTGTCCGTCGAGTGCGGCTTCCAAATTGTCAATCAATACGCCGACTTTGTGAGTCTGAAGCTGCCGTTTCAGCCGCCCTAGGGTGACGCCAAAGTCGGGCCCGGGTTCTTCCTGAAAGTCTTGCTTGAGCCATTCTTCGATCGCGCTTTCCAAAGCTGTAATGTTTTCTGTCTCTTTTGCCATCAACAGTTCAATTACCCGATCGAACCCTTGAGATTTGAGATACTGTCTGGCCAAAGTCGTTTTGCCGATACCGCCGGCACTTTGGATGACAATCACTTTTGCACCTTGCGCGACGAGGGTATTGAGATCGGCGATTGTCGCTTCCCTGCCCAAAAAGTTCGGGTTTTCGATCTCCAATTCCGCATCGGGGTGGTTAGGCACTTGGGCCGGAACAGTTTGTCCCGACTGCGGTTCAAGTTTCGAGTAGCTGCGCCAATACCGTTCTACAACAGCTTGAAGGTTGTCTCTTTTAATTTTTTCGCCTTCTCCAAACAGCGCTGAAAGCCGCTTCCACAAATTAGAGGCAGCGTCCTTAACAGTCCCTACTCCATACCCTTCACTATCTGCAACCTGTTGGTACGTCCTGCCTTGCACGCCTTGCCAAGCTTCGCGAAAGATCGCGCTGTCAAGGTTGTCGAGAGTTTTCAGGTTTCGAGCCACAAGTAACGAATTGGTAAAATCCAGTGCACGATCGGCTTCCATTTAGTCACCAGGTTTAGCGTTACCCATCTGACACAACTTTAACAGACTTTTTCCGACTCGCTTACACGCTCAAACAGTGGACTTGTATAGACTTTTCCCGACTGACACGGCCGAGGTCGGCCGAGGATACTGTTGAGTGTCGAGGGGAAGTTGACAAACAAGCTTCTAACTTACACACCGATCGACGAGTCGAGTTTATCTTCAGGAGCAAGCAGCTATGTCTATTAACGATTTTGAAACAGCAATCGTGGATGAACAAATTCGCCCTCAAGAATGCGGCCGCGTTCGTTTCCACAACAGTTGGTGGCCTGCAAGATGCGATCGAGACATGACTTTTGAACCCGGTGAGGTAGTTCGCGTCGTGGGAATTGACAACATTACTCTGATCGTTGCACCCTAGCTGCCAATCAATCGGGTAGCGAGTCTAGCTATCAGTTTTTTGCCTCTAAAAGTTAAGGTTAACTTACAATCAGGAGCAAGCAATCATGACTTTTGACACTTCGGAAAAAGCGATCGTCGATGAAGAAATTCGCCCTCAAGAGTCCGGCCGCGTCCGTTTCCAGAACAGTTGGTGGCCTGCCAAGTGCAAGCGAGATCTCACTTTTCAACCCGGTGACTTGGTTGAAGTAGTGGGAATTGACAACATTACTCTAATCGTTGAACCTTAGTTAAAAATTAAGCGGTTAGGGAGTCTAACTATCAGTCGATCGCATCTCAACGTTACGAAAAATTTGCTATGAGGAGCCAAGAATGATGACTGTCAGCTATTTGGAAAAAGCGATTGTAGAAGAAGAAATTCGACCTAATAAATGCGGTCTCGTCCGCTTCCAAAGTAGTTGGTGGCCCGCTAAGTGCGATCGAAAAATAACTTTGAAACCGGGTGACGTGGTTCGCGTCGTGAGACTGGAAAATATTACTCTGATAGTTGAAGCGTAGTTGGGAAACAATCTGTAGGTGGGGAGTTATCGGAGGGTAGAAAAAATAAAGTTGCGATCGCGTTTAGAGCTCGATACATTTCTCTTCAAACGGGCGATCGTACTTCTGGCCTCTGTTAATTGCAATATTCTAGAGTTTGACCTCAACCACAACTCACCGCTGACAGTTTTGTCGGCGGGTTTTTTCAGTAGGTACACGGCAATGCCGTGTCCCTACTTACGCAAAGCCTATGTGTCATGCTTAGTGAAACGAAGCATCAAGCGAGATGCTTCGCCCAAATGCCTAAGTCCTATTTTTCATAACGAACTAGAAGATGCCAGAGCAAGATATCCGGGTCGCTGACGGGTGACAAGCAACTTAAAAGCCTTGTGCTGAAAAGGGTTTAAGCCGATCGCCCTCAAAAAGAATTAGGCGGGCGATCGCTACTTTTGCTTCGACAAGGTAAAATGAGGATGGGGGGCAATCGCCCGGATCGTAATTGTCAATAAGTCTGTCATAATAGCTATTAGAAATTTCTCCACCGACTTAGTACGGTGTATAACTCAAAATTAGGGTGCAAAACTGGACAAACCTTAGCCGCTGGGATGTGTATATGACTTTTGAAGAAGCCCTAGAATTTATCGAATCAGCCTTAGAGTCCAAAACCAGTAAACCGTTAAATTTTCTCGATCAGGCAATCTTAAAAGCAGCTTGGGAAAACGCAACTTATAGTGCTGTTGCTGACAGCTTGTACCTAAGCGTAGGACATATCAAAGATTTAGCTGCCGTCTTGTGGCAGCGCCTTTCAGACCTAATGGGGGAAAAAGTTACTAAAAATAACTTCCGCTCTCTGCTAGAGAAGCAAAACACCACAAGTGCGATCGCCGATGCCAAAGTCAAAGACGAACCTATGACGATGGCTTCGGTAGGAGAAAGTGACATCAATGAATTAGGAAATTGCAAAGGCAACATTTTAATTGTTGATGACCTCCCACAAAATCTGCGTTTTCTAACAGAAGTTCTCACTAATGAGGGGTATGAAGTTCGCGGCGTCACCAATGGTGCGATGGCCTTGAGGACAGTTCGCAATCATCCCCCCGATGCTATATTGCTGGATATTAAAATGCCAGACATGGACGGCTATCAAGTCTGCGAAGCCCTCAAATCTGATGAAAATACCTCAGAAATTCCGATTATTTTCTTAAGCGCACTTGACCAAGTATTTGATAAAGTTAAAGCTTTTAAGGTAGGGGGAGTTGACTACATTTCTAAACCTTTTGAGCCGGAAGAAGTGCTGGTGCGCCTCGAAACTCAGGTCACTATCCAGCACCAAAAACGCCAGCTTAAAGCAGCAATCGAGCGACACCAGCAAACCGCAGAAATTGCTTACCAATCTCGCGCCCTGCTGGCAAATTTGCTAAACTCATCTCTGGATGGAATAGCCGCAGTGCAGGCGGTGAGGGGGGATATCGCTGGAGAAATTGAAGATTTTCGCTGCTTGGTAGTTAACCCTGTCTTTGCCAGACTCTTAGGGAAAAAACGAACAGAACTCGCGGGCGAACCCGTTTTGAAAAAACTGCTTAATCAATTGATGCCAGGATTGTTTGATTTATTAGTAGAGGTTGTTGAGACTGGAGAATCACTTGAAGGAGAGGTTGATCGATCGAGTGATTCCCTTGGCAAAGGCTATTATTTAACTGCTGTGAGATTGGGAGACGGTTGCTCAATTACTATCCGCGATCTTACAGAGTTAAAACAGTCGCCGTTAAAGTCAATGATGGAACAACTGAACCAACCTTGTGCGATCGTCAAATAGCATAAACTGGACTTACGCAATCTGACCCAAAAAACCGGGTTTTTTAGCGAATTTACGGGCTGCAACGCATCTTTTCGTCAGTCCTGGACGCACTCCGACGCCTAGGAACCGGGTTTTTTAGCGAATCTACGGGCGGTAACGCGTCTTCTTGTAAAAAAACCCGGTTTCTGACCACCCGTGTGTGATATCAATTCCGGTAGCATCGGAATTAATATTACCCCAAATCAGGAGACGGCAGTGCCGTTTCCCTACAATATTATTTTGGGGTAGGGAGACGGCATTGCCGTCTCCTCAATATCATCTCGTGCAACCGAAATTGATATGATTCCTAAAAATATCAATATTCACCAACCAAGGGTTCAATTAAATCCAGAATCTTCTCAAACTGAAACTTATTCACCCAACCCCTGAGAGTCTGAAGTTCTAGAGCCTGGAATTCAGGAATTTCCTCAAGGAGTTGAGACACTAATTCCGAATCCGCCTCAAGAGCTGCTTCATGCAATTTTATAAGCCATTTTTTTGACATTGCTGTTAATAAATAAGTAAAAATTTTTAACGGTTCTCCAGTCACATTAGAAGGGGGAGAAGGTAGCTGTTTTTCCTGATAAATATAACGGACTCCCAAATGTTTAGACATGATGTCAAAGATGGCTTCTTTGTGGAACGGTTTTTGCACAAAAGTCTAGTGAGCGATTCATCCTGCCTGTTTGTTCTGGAGACATATAAGCCAATGTCCTTTCTAGAAGATGAGGACTTTTCAGGCTGGGATTCTCTTGGGATAGGATGGTAGATAAGCCAAAGTCAATAATTTTTAATTGTCCGATTTCTGGATTCAAGACAATATTAGATGGATTGATATCTTTGTGAATGACATTTTTTTGATGAACTTTGCCTAACGCATCTGTGATTTTGATGGCAAGGTCGAGAAACTCTGGTAAAGCATAGGGACGACCATACCGCAGGATTTTTAAAGACTCTCCTCCAAAATCCTCCAACAACATGACTTGTGTGTTCTCGTATTTTCGCAGTTCGTAGGCTTTAATCGTTTCCTCTAGGTTGAGACGGCGAGTGATTTCGTATTCCTGCTGATAGCGGTAGAGTTCTGCTGGTGTGGGGTAATCTTCTTTGAGAAGTTTCAAAATCAAAGGTTGCTGATTTTATTTGAGGATGCCTCGGTATACGATGGAATTCGCACTTTCATAGATTTGGCTGACAATTATGATATCTGGCAGTGAAATCATGTTGGGAATTACTGTTGCTTAAAAAAAACTTGAGTATTGTTCAATTAATTTTATTTAGAGTTAGCTTTCGTACTTGTGAATTACAGCTTTTTTTGTCGAAAGTCCCAAAGGTCGAATTATGAGTAGATAACCTTGGCTGCGAGTATAACATTTTTATTCAGGAGGATGTCAAGACTAATCTGCCCCCGATCGTGCTATAATCTGACATCAATAGGACTTACGAACGGGTAATCAGAAACCGATTTTTTTTCTGAGAAGACGCGTTAAAGTCCGCATCAACGGCAAAAAACCCGGTTTCTTTGGTTTTGTACTTAAGTCCCGATCGATCCACTTTCATTCTAGATCGAGTGCGTGCAGCTATGCGAATCGGTAAAAATTTACAAAAGTTTCTGCTTTTGACAATAGCGTTATTTTTCGCAGTATCGCTGTTGATTAAAGTTACTAAATTTCACAATTATTTCGGCATCAACCGCGCCGATACCGAAGTAAAAGTTGTTTCCCTCACCTACGACGACGGCCCCTATCCTCCCTATACAAATCAGCTTTTAGATATTTTAGACCGCTATCAAGTTAAAGCAACTTTTTTTGAAATAGGCCGCAATATTGAGAAACATCCAGAAATCGTGAAAATGATTGTCGCGAGGGGAAATGAGTTGGCAAACCATTCCTACTCTCACAAAGATATGATGTTTAAACCCCGGGAAGTTTTGCTGTCTGAAATTGAAAAAACGGACAAACTTTTGCAAGAGTTGGGCGTTAAACAAGATAGTATCAGTTTTCGGCCGCCTTGGGGTCGGCGATTTGTAGTTTTGTCTTATTTGGTGTCCCAAATGCACAAAAAACTGATTATGTGGGATGTGGATTCTCAAGATTATGAAAAAACACACACGGCGGAAGATATCGCAAATCGGGTGATTGCAAATGTGCGATCGGGTTCGATTGTGGTGATGCACGATGGCGGGGGCGATCGCTCGAAAACCGTAGCAGCAACTGAGATGATTGTCAAGGATTTGCAGTCGAAAGGTTACGAATTTAAAACTGTTTCTGAGTTGTTGAAATAGCAGTAGGGTGCTACGCATCTAAATTGTATTGTTCGGGCGGGCGGGACGCCCACCCCACAAGAATTTGCTCGAATCAGCCACAATTATTTTCGCGACAAATCAACCATCTCATACTGACGGGCGGGCGGGACGCCCATCCCACAAATATGTGTAAATTATTTAATTCGCGATCCTAAGCAAGATAGTTTGCCGCGTAATTAGCAATTTTTATGCTGCCACCAGCTTGACCCATTCTCTCTAAACCATTTTGAATGCAACTGGCTAAATATTTATCATCTTGCAAAGTGCGATCGACTGCCAAAGCTGCTTCCTTGATAATATGAGAATTCGCCGGTTGTGTGCCAATAACCTGCACGGAATCACCTAAAAGCCTATTTTGAGCCTCCGCAAACCGATAGGTAAAAGCAGGGCCGTTTCCCGGTATTGCTATTACAGGTTTTCCCAGACCCACAGCTTGTTCGATCGCACTTCCTGTCATCCCGATGACTAAACTAGACTGCTGTAAAATATCGGCAAAAGCATCTGCATAACAAAGCACTTCTACTCCTAATTTTTGGTGGCTTTCCGGTGATTTCAGGTGTTGAAAAATTAACTTGCCCGATCGGTGTTGCCATCCAGAACGCACCGCAATATCATCTAATTGAGGCATCAAACTTGGCACTAAAGCTGCCAGAAACTGCACCGGTACAGTAGAAGTAGCAGCAATTTCTTTGACCAATTCCAGCAGCAAAACGAGGTTGTCGGTGGCTTCCCGGAGGCGAGAACCGGGCAGAAGGGCGATCGTCCGAACTCCGGCTATCAACTGCAAATCTTTGCCCGTAGAATTGAGGTTGTCCATGACGGGGTTGCCGACAAACTGAGCTTTCTTTAAACCCTGTCGGTTTAAGTCAGCAGCAGTCAAAGCATCTCTAGTAAAAACCGCCAAACATTTCTCTGAGCAAAGCAAGTGCCACAATATTAAACCCAAATCGACTCGCCCTTCGTAATAACTAGAATGAGCCGACAGAAAAATTATATAAGGGCGGTCGGTCGATCGGGCGATCGCAGCGGCGACAATATCCCCAGTTGCCACCACCAAATCGCAGTGTCGCGAATGCGTCCAAACAGCCTGCAATTGCTGCCAAGTTAAAGCAATTAGGCCCGCCCCAACATCTTTGAGGAAAAACAGGGGATTCATGTAAAAAACTCCCCCAGAGGGCATTTGACTGGTGGGCCCAATAATGGGCACGGTCGATCGGCGGTAAGCAGCCCCGTCACCTACAACCGGCATTGCCGAAACATCAACATCCGCGCCCGATACTCTTAAAGCTTTGAGAATTTGACAGTTAATCGCGTCTTCCCCGTGGCCGTTGCTGAGGAAAAGCACCCCCTTCGATTTCATATAATCAGAATACAATCAGAATCAGTGCCGAGCTTTTTTTAAAGACAGCCGTGCGATAGCTACACTCGGGCCGGCTAACTTTTTGTTAGTCTAATTTAAATACATTGTGGAAGTGAAACAGCGTGAATATTGAAATTGGGCGGGGCAAAAGCGCTCGCCGAGCTTACGGCATAGATGAAATCGCGCTTGTACCCGGACAGCGCACCCTCGATCCGAGTTTGGCAGATACCAAGTGGCAGATTGGCGGGATCGATCGAGAAATCCCGATTATCGCCAGCGCCATGGATGGAGTAGTCGATGTCCGCATGGCCATTTTGCTGTCGGAATTGGGAGCAATGGGCGTGATCAACCTAGAAGGAATTCAAACCCGCTATGCCGACCCCCAGCCAATATTAGAGCGCATCGCGAGTGTCGGGAACCACGAATTTGTTTCCCTGATGCAAGAACTCTATGCCGAACCCATCAAGCCAGAATTAATCGACCTGAGAATTAAAGAAATTAAAGCTGGAGGAGGGATTGCCGCCGTCAGCGGCACACCGGCGGCTGCGAGCAAATACGGCCGGGCGGTTGCTGAATCTGGAGCCGATATATTTTTTGTGCAAGCAACTGTAGTCTCGACTGCTTTTCTTTCCCCGGAATCGATCTCATCTTTAGATTTGACTCAATTCTGTCAAGAGATGCCGATCCCAGTAATTTTGGGCAACTGCGTGACCTACGAAGTCGCCCTGAATTTAATGAAAACTGGGGCTGCGGGCATTCTCGTGGGCATTGGGCCGGGGGCTGCTTGCACGTCTAGGGGCGTATTGGGTGTCGGCGTTCCCCAAGCCACAGCGGTAGCAGACTGCGCCGCCGCGCGGGACGACTACTATCGCGAAACTGGCAAATACGTGTCGGTGATTGCTGACGGCGGTTTAATTACCGGCGGCGATATCTGCAAGTGCATTGCCTGCGGCGCAGATGGAGTGATGATTGGTTCGCCCTTTGCCAGGGCCGCCGAAGCTCCCGGGCGCGGCTTTCACTGGGGGATGGCGACTCCCAGCCCGGTTTTGCCGCGCGGCACTCGCATTCGCGTGGGGACTACGGGTACTGTGGAGCAAATTTTGCGGGGGCCTGCGGTGCTAGATGACGGTACGCACAACTTGCTCGGAGCTCTGAAAACTAGCATGGGTACCTTGGGCGCTAAGGATATTAAGGAGATGCAGCAAGTGGAAGTGGTAATTGCTCCTTCTCTGCTGACTGAGGGTAAAGTCTATCAAAAAGCTCAGCAGTTGGGCATGGGTAAGTAGATTTACTGACCCAATACCAGCATACCTTGACAAAATTTGTTCGAGAGTCTCGAAATTTACAGAATATTGTGGAATTATCCAAAAGGAGATGTCACAATAGAAGAAGCGGAGACGCATGTTTCCGTTCACTCCTCACACCACACTCCGCCCGGACTACTGTTCGGGCGGTTCCTTTTGTAGCAGAAATCTTAGCTCTTGCTTACTACAGACAGGACTGAGGCTGTTAGCTCCGGAGAGGGGGAGAGTGGGAAAGGGAGAGGGGGAGAGGGGGAGAGGGGGAGAGGGGGAGAGGGGGAGAATTTTTTGGCTGCCGAATGCCGAATTCTAACTTCTATGTCTCGAATTCCTTCAGAAGCCTTCTCTTAAAATTGTCGCTCCTACCCAAAAAGGGATACCGTGCCACGTACAATCGTCGTGGAGACTCAGAATTTTAGACTTCTGTTTGAACTCCCAGATTCAACGCTAAATCTAAAATCTAAAATCTAAAATCTAAAATCTAAAATAGACTGACGCAAGTGGTTACACTTTTTGCTAGACTTGTTATCCGAGAAATAGTATTTACAAGGATGGCTAGGGATGTCAACAGCCGCGCAAGTAACCGACTCTTCCTTTAAGCAGGAAGTGCTCGAGAGCGAAGTTCCAGTTCTAGTGGATTTTTGGGCTCCCTGGTGCGGGCCCTGTCGGATGGTGGCGCCCGTCGTAGACGAAATTGCCCAGCAATATGAAGGGCAGGTCAAGGTAGTAAAAGTTAATACCGACGAGAATCCTCAGGTTGCCAGCCAATATGGTATCCGCAGCATTCCGACGCTGATGATATTTAAGGGCGGTGCACGGGTGGATATGGTGGTTGGGGCAGTTCCGAAAACTACTCTGGCAAACACTCTGGAAAAGTACATTTAACCCAACTGCGAGCGGTGTCGCGCTGTTCTTTTTGGGCCGCGAAAGCTAACTCGCTTCAGAACCGGGGCAAAGCTACTGGAAAAGCGATTAGTTGCCAGCAGGGCAATTTGCTGGTTGCTATGAACTTCCAAATTTGGCTTGCCCCTTAATTTTTAGTAGCGACAAATTGTTACCGTTTCGGAAAAATTCATGATTCGTTCTGGGTCTGGTCAAGGTTTTGAGTCCCTCCAAGCTGAATTGATCGATTTGCTCGATCGCTTGCCAATGTTGAAGCACTCTGAGAGGATCGAACGATCGCTCTCTACTATAGTGCAAATGGCCGGAGAGGATCTCGATCGCCTAGACTGGAAGATTATTGCCGCGTCGCTCCGAGATATGGAGAGCGCTTTTGAGCTGTTTTATCCTTACCGCCACGTTCGCAAAATTGTGATTTTTGGTTCGGCGAGGGTGTCGCCGCAATCGGCTGAATATTTGATGGCCAGAGACTTTGCGCGCGCGATCGCCCAGCAGGGGTTTATGGTGATTACTGGCGGCGGCGGCGGAATTATGCAGGCGGGGAACGAGGGGGCGACGGCTGAACGTTCTTTTGGGCTGAACATTCAGTTGCCTTTCGAGCAGAGTTCTAATCCTTTTATTGCCGGCGATCGCAAATTGCTCAATTTTAAATATTTTTTCACTCGCAAGTTATTTTTTCTCCGGGAGAGCGATGCTTTGGCTCTGTTTCCGGGCGGTTTCGGCACTCTGGACGAGGCTTTTGAGTGTCTGACTTTGACTCAAACTGGCAAGTTCGGGCCGGCTCCTGTGGTATTGATCGATCGACCGGGAGGAGATTATTGGCACGATTGGAATTATTTTGTGCAAAAACAATTGCGCGGCCGGGGTTTGATTTCAGCCGACGATCGCAGCCTGTATACGATTACTGACGATGTAAATGTCGCTTGCGAGGCGATCGGTAGTTTTTATCTGGTTTATCACTCCTGCCGCTACGTGCGCGAAAAATTGGTAATTCGCTTGAAAACAGAGCTTTCTAAGGAGAATGTCGATCGGCTAAATGCTGATTTTAGCGATATTGTTGTCACCGGAAAAATTGAAAAAAGTCAAGCTTTGCCGCCGGAAATTGGAGATGCAACTTTCGATCTGCCGCGCCTAGTTTTGCATTTCAACCAGCGGGATTTGGGGCGGCTTTACCAGCTAATTGCTGCTATAAATCAAATGGGTGCAGCATCACCTGCCGCAGCGCATCCAGAACAAAAATAATTGTTAGTCAAAAGTCAACAGTTATTACTCTGTAGGGGCGGATTTCACGAGAAATATTTGTAACTAACTCAGGGGATAAATAAACCCGCCCCTCTGATGGAGATAAATTTGACCACGAATTTCAAAGGTGGTACCCGCCACGCGATCGATCAGTGGGATCGATCCCAAATCGAAAATCGAAAATCC
>NZ_JAUBTB010000097.1:0-25472 GCF_036704965.1 Microcoleus sp. F10-B2
TACTCACTATTATCTCGGATGATTCACTTTTACCCTCTCAATCCGCGTATGTGCCAGTTGGGGGTGCGGAATGTGGGCTAGAAGCCCACCCCACAAGATATTGATTGTTTCTTGACTACAGTTTAAATAGATAACAGCTTAGTGCATCTAGGACTGAATGATATTCGTTTTACGAACCGCTAAGGCGCCAAGGGCGCGAACCAGGAAAACCTGATTTATTTGTTAGGATTTTGGGTAAATAGATATATGTCATCCCGCTGATATTTGAGTTGAAATTGAGGGTGATTTTGGAGTTGAGTTACTAGGTTTTTAACAAACTCTCGATCGCTCATCCAACCGGGATAGCGCTGGTTCACCAATATATATTCAAATTCTGCGAGATTTGCAGGTGGCGCGTGAGCTTGAGTTAATTTTACTATAGGGCGGTGCGTTAAGTGCGGAGCAATGTGAGAAGTTGTTAAAACACTGCCTTTGGTGTTGACGAGAGCGATGGCTTCTCTGGTAGCTGGCCAAGTGTCGAGTGAATCTAAATAAATAGTCCAAAAATAGCCGTATTTTGCTAGAGCTAAGAAAGCAATCAACGACCAAATTACAATGACTCTAGGCAATGGAAAATTAGGAACTGGCAATCTATCAAATATTGTCTTTCCCTGTGGCTGGTTTCTATCTGCTAAACTAGAAATTACGACCACCAACAAAAATGGCAATATCGGAAGAGAATATTGATGAATCAAATCGCGCTGAGCGGGGATATCTGAAAGAATATTCATTGCCAACATCGGTACAGCACTAATTAAAGGTGTCAATTGACGCGGCGAAATCCACCAAATTACAGGCAAAACTAACAACGCTAAATATTCAAAAGTCTCAAAACAAAACAAACGCCATAAAATGAGATTTGGTTTCAATATTAAATTAACAGCTATTTCTAAAACTGAATGACCTAAATATCCATAGCGCCCGATTCCCGCGTGTTCTCTTCCCTGATTGAAATACGGTACAACTGCCTGAGTAGCTACCAGGAACCAACCCGCGCCGAGACATAGAGCGATGAGTCCACAATTACGCTTTTTTTCAAAAAATAACAGCCAAAAACCCATCGCAGCCACGGTTAAAGATAACACGGCTTTGCAGCTCAAAACTAATATAATGGCAGCACAAAACCATACTGTTTTATTCAGCCGCGCGGCTAAGATTGCTGCTAGAAGTGCGGGCAAAGCAATTACTTCGGGGTGGAAGTCGAATAAATTGACATTAAATACTAATGGATAGAGGAGGTACATACAGGCGATCGCCCAAGCTATGCTATTATTTAATCCGGCTTGACGCGCCAAACTCCAAGTCGGCAAAGCACCCAATGCTAGGGAAACTGCTTGCACTAACAACAGCCAATGCACCTCGGGATATATTTTGTAAAGCAAAGCCACAGGATACATCACCCAAGCGGCGTGGTTTCCCATGTGGTGAATTTCGAGAAATGACGAAAACGGCGTTTGTCCCTGGCTGATTAGATATGCTACTTGGTCGTAAATTCCCAGTTCAAAAGCGTTGGATTCAAACAGGGCGTGTCGCGTGCTGCTGCAAATGTAAAATAGCAGAGAAAAAAGGGCGATCGACCCAATGACAGGATAATAGTTTAGATTCTTCAAAGAGTTTAATTTATTCATTAATACTACTTATTTTATGATTTTTTTTAAACAACAAAACATCGTCTTGTTTATAGCTTATTTGAAACAGTGAAGATTTTTGAAGTTGAGCAGCTACACTCACAGCAGTATCCGCCGTATCGTGCCAAGGATGGCGCAAATTTAGCAGTATATACTCAAATTCATTTAAACTTTGTCCGTTGGCAACTTGATGCAGCAATTTTATTGTTGAACGGTGAGCGAGATGAGTTGCTAGGGAATTATCAGTTAAAACATTGCCTTTAGTTTGCACGAGATTAATTGCCTGCCTCGTCGCTTGCCAATTATCAAGAGATTCTAAATAAACTGTCCCGAAGTAGCCGTACTTTGCCAAAATCACGAACACTAACAGCGACCACAAAATCAACAAGTTTGACAAATTGGAAAACCACAAATTCACCCACCTCCATCTGGGGGTAATCCACCAGATATGTTTAATAGATTTAATAGAAATGCGTTTCGATAATTGCTTCCCAAGTCGAGGAATCCAGTTGCGGTGATTCCACACATAATTGCCGGCATTTTTAGCAAAATTATTCCCTCTTTTCTCTCTGTCTGCTAGGGTAGAAATTACAGCAATTAATAAAAAGGGAAATATCGGCACAGAATACTGGTGGATCAAATCTCGCTGAGCCTCTATATCCGAAAGAAGATTCATCAATAGCATGGGTAAACCACTAATTAATGGCGACAAATGGCGCGGGGAAAGCCACCAGATTACAGGCAAAAATAACAAAGTTAAATATCCCAAAGTATCCGCTGAAATCAGCCGTCCCGCTACTAGATGAGGTTTCAGAATTAAATTAATACCAATCTCAAAAACCGAGTTTCCCAAATAATGATATCGCCCGACACCTGCGTGTTGCTTGCCCTGATTAAAATACGGTACAATCGTTTGAGTTGCAATCAAAAACCAAGCCGCGCCGAGAAATATAGCTATCAGTCCGCACCTGCGCGTTTTTTCAAATAAAAACAGCCAAATACCCATCATCAGAACTGTCAGCGAGAGCACGGCTTTGCAGCTTAAAATTAATAGAATGGCGGCACAAAACCACAATATTTTATCAAGTCTAGCTGCTAAGACTGCGGCTAAAATTGCTGGCACAGCAATTACTTCGGGGTGGAAGTCAAAAAGATTGACATTAAATACTGCGGGGTAAAGCAGATATGCGGCTGCAATTGCCATTGATGTTCTTTCACTTAGGCCCGCTTGACGTGCTAGACTCCAACTAGGCCAAGCACCTAACGCTAGGGAAACAGCTTGCACAAATAAAAGCCAGTGAACGTCTGGATATATTTTATAAAGTAAAGCTAGCGGGTAGAAAATAAATGCTGCGTGATCGCCCAAAATGTTGATTGCCATTAAAGAGGAAAATGGGGTTTGATTTTGGGATATTAAATAAATTGCTTGGTCAAAAATTGCTAAATCGAATGCTGTTGAATGAAACAAAGCGTGGCGCGCGCTGCTGGTGGCAAAAAGGATGAGGGTTGCTACACCTACCATCCATGCTACAGGGTGAATTTTTTTCTGTTTTAAATCGATCATTTTAAATTATTATCTATAACCAAATTTTTGAAATAGCAAAACATCATTTTTCTGATATTGTAATTTAAATTTGGGAGATTTTTTGAGGTAATTTGCTGTGCGATCGCCAATTTCTTTAGTGTCGGGCCACGGATAGCGCAAATTCAACAGTACAAAGTCAAAATTAACCGAATCCGCCTCGGAATAAATTTGCGAAAGTGCCTTAATTGTCGCTCGGTGAGCCAAGTGGGCGGCAAGTCGGTTGTCGGTTAAAACGCTAGCTTGTGGCTGAATTTGGCTGACAGCTTCCCGCGTCGCTTGCGCAGTGTCGGCGCGATTTAGATACAGCCAAAAATCCTTATATTCGCCCAAAAATAAAAAAAGTATTAACGACCACACAATGATTGTTTTTGGAGCCTTTAAATTAATAATTGAGAAGGGGGTATGAGTAATTGGTATTTTTTCTCCTTCTCCTTTTTCCTTCTTGCTTCTTCCTGCTTCTGTCGAGATAACTGCTAACAATAAAAATGGAATTACTGGCAGCGAATACTGATAAGCAAAACTGCGCTGAAACGGTTCTTCAGAAAGGACATTCAAAACTAAAGTCGGCAGCGCGCCAACCAGAGGCGTTAAATAGCGAGGGGAAAGCCCCCAAATCACGGGTAATATCGATAAAAATAGATATTTAAAGGTGTCGATCGACAAAACCTTTCCTAAAACTAACCCAGGCTTTAATAGCAAATTTGCAGCAATTTCTAATACGGAGCTTCCCAGATAAGCATAGCGCCCGACGCTGCCGGATTCAGTCCCCCTAAAACCTGGAATAATTGCTTGAGTCACAATTAAGAACCACGCTGTGCCGGCAATAATAGCAAAAAGTGCGATCGCCCTTTTTACCCTGTTTTTCCCAGATAAACTTTCCCGATCGAAGAGTAGCAGCCACAAACCCATCGCCGCCACAGTCAAAGATAAAACCCCCTTGCAGCCCAAAATCAAAATAACCGCCGCACAAAACCGCCAAGGTTGGCTCAAACGCGCCGCCAAAATCGCCCACAAAATAGCAGGTAAAGCTATAACTTCCGGGTGAAAATCAAACAAATTAATGTTGAAAACCACTGGATAAAGCAAATAAACCGCTGCCATTGCCGCCGATTTTTTAGGATTCAAACCAGCTAGACTTGACAAACTCCAAACAGGCAAAGCACCCACAGCTAAAGCAACAGCTTGTACCCCAAAAAGCCAGTGAACGTCGGGAGATATTTTGTATAATAATGCTAAAATATAGAAAATCAAACTAGCGTGATCGCCCATAATGTGAAAGCCCAAAAATGAGGAAATCGGCGGCTTTCCCTGGCTGATTAAATAGATAACTTGGTCGAAAATGCCTAAATCCCAAGCGGTTGATTGAAATAAAGCGTGCCGCCAACTGCTGCACAAAAAGAAAATCGCAGCAGCCGCACCCGTCATCCAAATTACACTCGGCGGAAACAATTGAGCTGGGGGTAATTTGTCCGGAAGTATGCTGCGGCTTTCCTCGCTGGAGATACTAAGATTTTCTGAGGAGTTTTGCATAAAAACTGGGACTAGCTGACCGTTCTAAATATCATTTACTCAATAGTCGGCGCAGGGGGACGAAAGTTTGTACGCTTTTAGGTGCCCGCCCGAATAAATTCGGGCAAACTTTTACTAATTTTAATCCCCGCAATCGTAATATTAGAATAGCCCAAAAAACATTAAACAATTGTGAAAGCAATAACTATTCTCGGCTCCACAGGCTCCATCGGCACTCAGACTCTGGATATTGTAGCTCAATACCCCGATCAATTTCGGATTGTCGGCTTAACCGCCGGACGAAATGTAACGTTGCTGGCCCAGCAAATTCGCCAGTTTCGACCGGAAATTGTTGCGATTTGCAACGAAGATAAATTACAGGAATTGAAGGAGGCGATCGCAGACATCGATCCTCAACCTATTTTACTTGCGGGCGAGTCAGGCGTTGTCGAAGTTGCCAAATATGGCGACGCTCAAGCCGTCGTCACTGGCATAGTTGGCTGTGCCGGTTTGCTGCCAACAATTGCTGCTATTGAGGCAGGCAAAGATATCGCCTTAGCCAATAAAGAAACATTAATAGCTGGTGGCCCCGTTGTCAACCCCCTGATCGAAAAATACGGTGTTAAAATACTGCCCGCTGATTCGGAACATTCGGCTATTTTTCAGTGCCTCCAAGGTGTTATTGCTGGCGGGTTGCGGCGCATTATTCTCACAGCTTCGGGGGGTTCTTTTCGAGATTTGCCGATCGACAAGTTAGCAGAAGTAACAGTAGCTGATGCTTTGAAACATCCGAATTGGTCGATGGGGCAGAAAATCACGATCGATTCTGCTACTTTGATGAATAAAGGATTAGAAGTAATTGAAGCTCATTACTTGTTCGGGATGGATTATGACGATATTGATATTGTCATCCATCCTCAAAGCATAATTCACTCGTTAATTGAGCTGCAAGATACGTCTGTTTTGGCGCAGTTGGGATGGCCGGATATGCGCTTGCCTCTGCTTTACGCTTTGTCTTGGCCGGAGCGAATTCATACAGATTGGGAACGGCTGGATTTGGTAAAAGCTGGGGATTTGACTTTCCGAGAACCAGATCATGAAAAGTATCCCTGTATGCAGTTGGCTTATGCGGCTGGACGTGCAGGCGGTTCGATGCCAGCGGTGCTGAATGCGGCAAACGAACAGGCGGTAGCGCTATTTTTGGAGGAGAAGATTAAGTTTTTGGATATTCCGAAGTTGATTGAGAAGGCGTGCGACAAACATCAAACCGATAACTGTGAAAGTCCGGCTTTAGACGATATTTTGGCGGCGGATACGTGGGCGCGGCAGGAAGTTTTGGCAGAGAGTATGGAATTGGGCGATCGCATTCTTTCGGTTCGCTAATTGTATAGGCAGACTTGCACTTACTCACAAGCCCCCCGGGGAATTAATTCCCCCTCTCATAGCTAAAGTCGGTTGAAACTGAGATGTTGCACCATTCTCAATAATCCTTTTATGAACAGGCTCTCCGGCCCGTTCCACAAAGAATGAATTTCTTGTGGAACAGGCCGGAGAGCCTGTTGCTAACAATGCTACAATATCTCAGTTGAAACCGACTGCCAAACCTTAATAAATATTCAGTTTTATTTGAGAGGACTTTAGCTATGAGACAGGGGTTTCAACCGCTGGCAGACGGTGCCAAAAAGTGCAAAATACCGCCAAAACCCTATTAAAAACAGACCAGATTTTAGTTTTTTATTGACTAACTCCCAACTTTCGCCGCAAAATCAGCAGCACTCATCTTTTCGTACATTTCAAAAGGTTGGTGAATCCAAGGATTGTCAGCCAAATAATCTACATAATAATCAGGCTTTGCAACAGAACAAGCCTTGTACCAAAGTACAGCAGTCCGAATTTCCTGAATATCCTCGCCGTAGCGGTTCTTCAGCCAAGCGATACCTTGGTGCAAACTAATTCCCGAATCCACCAAATCGTCAACCAGGAGAATGCGGCTGCCCAAATTATCGCCCACCATTGTCAAATCGCGCGCAAACTCGATCGTACCCCGGACTTTTCCCTCGCCGCCACCATAGGACGAGGCCGCTAAAATCGCCAGAGGTTTGTCGAAAATCCGCGACAGAGTATCCCCAACCCGCAGCCCTCCCCTCGCCAGACAGACAATTCGATCGAATTTCCACTGAGATTCATCAATTTGTACAGCCAAATCCTCAATTTTCCGATGGTATTCTGACCAAGAAACGTAAAGGTCGCTCATGCCTAATATTATTGAAATATCAAAGATATTATTAAGTATTTGGGGGGCAATGACATGAATGCAGACGAACTTCTCAGACGGTATGCAGCCGGAGAACGGGTTTTTCACAAAGTAGACCTGAGCGGTGCCAATATGTCAAGGACTAATTTGCGCGATATTGACCTGAGTCAAGCTAATTTAAAAGGTGCAAATTCCATCGGCCTCACCCTCTACAGAGCCAATCTGTATCAAGCAGATATCAGCCAAGCCAACCTCTCCCAAGCCAACCTCATGTCCGCTAATTTCGGCGAATGCGAGGCGGTAGGAGCTAACTTGAGCGGAGCCATTTTGCGGAGTGTCCTGCTCACCGCAGCCAATTTAACGGGGGCGAGTCTCAGGGGTGCAGACATGAGAGATGCAAACCTTCAGCGGGCAATTTTGATTCAAGTTTATGCAGTTAACGCTAACTTGCAAGGTGCAAATTTGACAGAAGTAAAACTTTGCGGAATCAACCTCAGCAAAGCAAATTTAACCGATGCCAACTTAACACAAGCTGACCTCAGCGATGCTAATCTAACTCAAGCAAATCTGAGTTGGGCAAATTTGACCGAAGCAAATCTCGAAAAAGCGGATTTGAAGGGAGCCGATTTGAGCGGAGCTAACTTGAGCTGTGCAAATCTCCATCTAGCAGATTTGAGCGGAGTTTCTCTCAAGGGAGCAAATCTCCGGGGAGCAAACTTGCATCAAGCTTCTTTGCGCGGGACAAATTTGAATGAAGCGAATCTGAGAGAGGCGATGATGCCTGACGGCAAAATCTCTGAGTAAATAAGCTGCAAAACAGAAGTTAAAACCGAAGGGTGCTTGTAGCGCACCCTACATTTAGCGTAATTCCTGATTTTTTTAAGGGGATTTAATTCTGCCTTCATGTCACAGTCGATTTAAAGACGAGTGGCAAAAATTTGGGGCCACAGTTTAAGCTACAACTTTCAGCCAGCCCCGGCGAACGGCGTGGAGCAAGCGGTTGATGGCTGTGTGATCTTCTTCTGTAAGACAGTCATTTAACAGGGCTGTCTTGAGCTGTTCTCGGTGAGTGGCAGTCAGCAGACCGGAGTGATATACCTGAAAGACTAGCTCTGCAATAGTAAATTGAGGTAAAAACGTTTGGGTCATCATCTGTTTTTTTTTTTTTACTGACTTTTGACAGTATTGACTGATTTCCCCAACATTTATGTGATTCAAATACGCGAGTAAATGTGATCGATTGGCTCTTAATTGGTGATTTGTGTCAGCCGGAGTAGGGGATCGAATGTTTCCTCGATCGCCTTGCGAGTCAGAACACAAACCCCGTCATGATTCCTCGGTTTTGGCAACTCCGAAATCTCTACTTTTTGTCTAGATACTTTGACAAAAAAATTAATATTTATTTATTTATTTATAGATTGCGAATGGCGGGTAATTAATGACTGCTAACTAAATAGATCCACTTACTTAAACGTAAAACTTTTACGGTGTTCAGACATCCGTTTTGGTTGCATTTACTGAATGTCTGGGTGTGGGGTTTTTCCGTGTATCTACTTAATGACTGGTGACTGCAGGCTACTGACTGCTGACTGCTTCATATCAAAAATCCCGGCTTCTTCAAGGAACCGAGTTCGAGCTTTGCGATCGCTGCACAATTTTTTGTTGAGAAGGTTAATGGAGCGACACACTCGCGGAAATCTGATTGCTGGCAAAGCTATACAGGAAAGAAAGTAGAAATACCGATCTCAACTGCCTGTGTCAGAGGACTAATCGGACATCCTGACTCATCCGCGACGGATGGCGTCAAGCAGGCGGTTGACTGCATCTCGGTCTTCGGCGCTGAGAGCGCTTTCGCAGATGGCGCGCAGTTCGTGGCTTTGAGTGCGAGTCAGATTGCCTGAATGGGTGACTCGATCAAACAGTTGAGCGATCGCGCGATCGGATTTTAAACTCAGAACTTGCATGAAATCTCGTTGAACTCGACGATTATAATATCGAGCATTTGAGAATAGAGCAGGGTGATTGCAGTCGGCTAAGCTGTGCGATCGTTCTTGGCTCGACTTGTGACCGAAGTCTGCGATTATACGTGAGTGAAATCACAGAGAACGAGAGACCTCGATCGCGCTGTGATTGTGGCGGTAGCCTCATTGGACTAAACCTCGAAAACTTCTGAGCCCAAGACTTTGAGGGCCCCGCGCCACTGCGGGGCGGGCTTGCGTCCGTTCGACATCGCAGGCTATGGACTCGAAAAGCTGTGAAACTTTGAGTTTTCGACAGTTGCAGCCGAGGGCCGAAAGTGGCGATCGGCGAGTCGCACCCTGAGATACAATAATCATAAATACTTCTATCCCATCTGTAAGCAGGCAGGTAAAACAATGATAATTATTAGCTACTTTTCGGTTGCCTTAATCGTTTTTCTTGTTTGGTTTAAAAGTTTTTGGAACGATAAGGCTACATCTAAAAAAGACTTGATATCTTGGATAGCCTTAATAATCGGACCTCTGGCTTGGCCTGTTGTTCTGCCCCTATCCCTTTTGCAAATTACCAGCAAAAAGTCGGTTGTACAAACAGCTCAAGGCGAGCAAAAAATATAATAAATTGTGGAAGTAACTGACTCAATCACAGTCGGTTATCTGGTCATAAAAATATCCCCAGTGCCTCGCTCGTCGCAGCGAGTAAATTATCTTGTTTTTTTATGGTAAAATTTTGCACCTAGAAGGTTTAATTAAATAAAACTTCTGAATCTCCCAACAGTATTTTTTGACCACGAATTTCAAAGGTGGTACCCGCCACGCGATCGATCAGTGGGATCGATCCCAAATCGAAAATCTAAAATCCTCAAGAAAGAGCATTTATCTCGCGCAAGTCAATCTAAAATCTCAAATCTCAAATCTCAAATCGATTGACCGCTCTCACATTCTGCTTTCTGCTTTTTGACGCCTACTTTTATTGTGTCACATCGTGATTTAAGGCTGCTGCTGAGTCAACATTGTCAGACCAAATTTGTCCGACAGCGACCGCAAAATTTGTTTCAATAAAAAAAATATCTGCCACCTGTACCAAGCTCAAACTTAATACGCAATGTAAGTAGAGCGGTACGAAAAAAAATAATATCTTCTAGGGGCGGGTTAAGCGAATATCTTTAAAAGCCGGCAGTTTATTGCTGGACTCAGCCGCCCTCCATTCTGATAGGTCGGTTTATTTTCACCTACCTACTTAACACGGTCTGTTGCTTGCAAAAGTATAACTTTAGACAGATTTTAGCGTTGCGTTGACCAACTGAATAAGTTTTATTACGTCCGGCTGCTCCGTACCATTTATCGAATTTGAGAAAATCGTTGCTAGCTGTGGAAAAATAGATAGAATCTTTACCCTGCAAGCTTTTGAGGCTATAGGTTTTCAAGTTTTAGCGGCTGCCAACAGGAAATTGTAGAGTTTGATATCGCCAAAAATGCCTAACTCTTACCCCAGTTAGATACACAAGTAAAGGCAGAGACTGCAATATGAAATAGGCAACAACAAATCTTTCAAATCTCAAGCACGACTTGTTGTATGCGATCGGGCATCAAGAGTTCATAACGCGATCGATCGGAGTTTTGAGAGGTGTTGGGTTTTTGGGAACTTCTCAAAAACAGTGCCGTCACTGTATCAAACTTTGCTATTTGCACAAAAAGTTGGAGTAAAAATGAACCAAGTGTCTGAGAAGCCAATTTATCGAATTCTTAATCTAGTATCGCTGCTAGCGCTGACCTACTATGCAGCTACTTCTATCAATTATATTTTCGAGGGCGACCCTCACGTCTACAGCTACGACAGCCATAGCAATTCCAATGGGTCAACAGCGCAACTTGAAGCACACCGATCTGGGGAATAGTACAGCTTGTTTATGAAGGCAGAACCAAATTTCCAGAAAATTGCTAATTGTTAATGAGCAGCTCGAAATTAACAATTAGCAAGAAGATATTTGGTTAAAACAAAATATTGTTAAGTTAAATTGTCAAATCTCATTATATAAAAACTTACAGAAGCTCGGGGTGGCCTGTCACCCTCAATAGTCGCTGGAGGGCGATCGAAGATTTCTCTGTTTTACATTGTGTCGCAAACCAACAGAAAATTAAGATGCGCTGCTGCTTATTCTCAGCTTTGAGAGTACCGTCAGAACTCTAGCGGGACACGCCAAATCCCAACTTCATCACACAAGCGCTGGATGGTCTGGATGGAGCTCGCTCATAGCTGAAATCAGCTATTTTGGTTGAAAAACCGGGATGTTTCGATAAAATCTGCCGTATCGCGAGGGATATCGCAGTCCTGGAGGCAAAAACCCGGTCTATGCACGTAATTTGGTCATATACCCTCGAACTTGACAACGAGAAACCGGGTTTTTTGCGGAAGCGTGCGTCCTGGACTGTATAGGTTAAAAAATCAAGGCGATCGGCCTCAAGAGTGGGTTCAAGAGTGTGTAGGAGATAAGTAAATTGCCACTAAAAGCGGTAACTCCAGCAGCTTAAATCGCTTTATAGGGCTAGGTTTGATTGAATACGACCCGCAAGTGCGCGGGCTTACTTTGAAAGCCAGCTAAAAAATTTTGATTTCTGGGGAACTATTAGCGGAACTCAAAAGTCTGGTCAACCAGAGTATACTGAAAAATCGCAACTCAGTTACAGCCCCTTTGCGGGCGATCGAACTCTCCGGCGATCGACAGTTGCCAACGACTGCGGTAGAAATTCTCAATCTTGAGAGTATACTCCCATTAAAAATGGTCTCTGTGTGTTTTCCGGCTATTGTTTAAAAAATGACTAGCCACACCGACCGTCAGTATGGTAAACTCACAAGCGTTTAACTGGAATATTTTCGTGTTACAGGAGGCAGTGGTGGAGTCGAGAGTCAAAAGCAGGAAAAAACCGATATTTGCTGCTCCACGAAGACAGAATTCAACTCGCGCTCCCAGGCTCGCTGCTGACAATTTAAATTACATGACAGCTTATAGCAGCCGGGTTAATTAGGGTCTCAACCGATGTCCGGTTTCATTTATTGAATCCCTTTGGAGGGAAAAGTGTATTGTAGAAAAATGATTGATCTTTTAGGAGGAGTGTAAATGACACAGGTAACTAATCCAACACAACCAGCAAGTTCACTATCTGGAGGTGTCGGTGGCGGTGGCTTTACCGTTATCGGTACCCAAGGCGACAACAGGTTGAACGGCAGCCCCGGCAGCGATATCATCCAGACTTTTGCGGGCGCTGATGTCATCGCTGGTGGCAGTGGCAACGAGCTGATTCTATCGGGCGGCGGCAATGACAGTATCGGCGGCGGCGACGGCAACGATACCATCCTTTCAGGCAGCGGCGCCGATGTGGTCGCTGGCGGCGGCGGCAACGATTTCATCTTTGCTGGTAAAGGTGATGACCTCGTAGACGGCGGCGATGGCGATGACTTGATTTCTGGAGACAGAGGCAACGACACCGTACTCGGCGGCGGTGGGAACGATACTGTCTTTGGCGGCCAAGGCAACGATGTTGTCGGCGGCGGCGACGGCAACGACAGCCTGTACGGCGGTAAAGATAACGATACTGTCAATGGCGGTTCTGGCAATGACTTTATCTCTGGCGACAGAGGCGCTGATGTCCTCACAGGCGGTGCTGGCAGCGATACGTTCTACTTCTTCTCCAGCGGTGGCGATTACCCCGTAGACACGATCACAGACTTTACCCCCGGCGAAGATAAGATCCGCTTGAAATCGGGTGGTGTGTTCTCTGGTTTGGGCACCAGCTTCGAGGCCAGCGAGTTTGTCGTCATTTCTGGTTTCAACGCAGCCACCCCAGGAACCAACACGACGAACAAGTTGATCTACGACCCGCAAAGCGGTGCGTTGTACTTCAACGGCGGCAGCGGAGTCCTAACTGTTGCTCAGTTGCAGACTGGCCTGACGATTACCTCCAGCAACTTCGAGTTGTTCTAAAACAACTGGCTGTTGTGGGGCGGCACCGAATAAGATTTGGGGCTGTTCTCACAAAGCCGGTAGTTTTAAAGGATTTCAACCTCACTCTGCCACAAGCGGGGTGAGGTTGAAATATTCAATGCAGGAACTGAAGCAGGGGCAGTTAAAAAAATCGATCGACAGTTATTGATAAAATTAATCGATCGCCCGATCGGGCAAAATATAAATACAAAGTTTTTAAATTAGAAATTCTAAGTTTTACTGAAGCGGTAAAGAAACCGCAACTGCACCGCGAGCAATGAGCACTGAAGAATATATCCGGCAAGCCCAAATTTATTTGAACCGGGGGAAGTTAACTGAGGCGATCGAGTTTTGCAAAAAGGCGATCGAACTTCAACCGTTTTCGCCCAAGGCTTACACGACTTTAGGCGAAATTCTCGAAGCTCAAGGCGATCCGACGGCGGCAAGAGACGCTTTTGTGCAAGCTTTGGATATTTCGCCGCAGTTTTTTCTGGCTCATGCTTATTTGGGTCAACTTTACAGCGACTATGCGTGGCTGGATGAGGCGGTTTTTCACTACCGACAAGCTCTGGATTTGAAACCAGATTGGGCGGAACTTAATTATAACTTGGGAAATATTTTTCACAAGCAGGGTAATTTGTTGGGGGCGATTGGCTGTTACCGAAATGCGCTCGCCCAAAAACCGGATTATCTCGATGCTTTATACAATCTGGCTGTGGTTTTAGATGAAAATAGTCAGCTCGAAGAGGCAATGGATACCTACCGACAGGCGATCGCCGTGGCGCCTGATTACGTGGAAGCTTACAGCAATCTGGGTGTGATTTTGCTAAAGGACGATCGGGCTGCTGAGGCGATCGAGCTTTACCAGCGGGCGATCGAGATTAAGCCGGATTGGGCAACGCTGCACAATAATTTGGGTCAAGCCTTGCTGGACAAAAGTCCGGAAAGGGCGATCGCATCTTACCTCACAGCTATTGAGTTGGAGCCGGACATGGTTTTGGCTCACTACAATCTGGGGAAAGCGTGGCAATTACAGGGGGAACATTCGGCGGCGCTTGCTTGTTTCGATCGCGCGATCGAGATCGATTCCGACTATATTTCGGGCTATACAGACGCCGGATTTTCTTTGATGGTTTTGGGCAGAATTGCGGAAGCCCTGCCTTATTTTGAGCGGGCGATAGCTCTGAAGCCTGATTTTGTTGAGGCATACTGCCGCTTGGCACAAAGGCGGAGAGTTGCTGCTGTAGATGATGATGAATTGTCAAGGGCGATCGCGGCGTGCGATCGATTTCTCACAGCACTAACTGGAAGGAAGAAGGAAGAAGGAAGAGGGAAGAAGGAAGAAAAAGAAACTATTCCCAATGCCCAATGCCCAATGCCCAATGCCCAATGCCCAATGCCCAATGCCCAATTACCAATTGCTGAAATCTGCGATAATTTAGCCGAAATTTACTTGCATTTGGGAAATGCTTTAACAGAGTACGGCGGACACGAATCTGCCGCCGTTTATTATCAAAAAGCTTTGCAAATTCAGCCGAAAAATGCAGAGATTTACTGGCGGCTGGGAAATTCCTTAGCCCAGCAACAGCGCTTGGGTGCAGCAATTGCAGTTTACCGCATAGCTTTGACGATTCAACCTGCTTTACCGCAGGTTTATTTTGAGTTGGCTAAACTGCTGGAAAAACAGGGGCGCTGGGAACGGGCGATCGATTATTATCAAAAAGTTTTAGATCTGCAATTGCACGGGTATGGAGAGCAGAAAGAGTGGAAAAAACAGAGTTTTATGTCGCCAGAACGCAATTCTCTCAAACCTCCTAAAGGTATTTATTTATCTAGTTGGGATTGGCTGGTTAATGCTAAGTTGGATGCTGACAATTATGTGGAAATATTTTGGAAACCTGCACCAGAAGCAAGTGCAGAAAATATTCCGAATTCCCAATTTGCGATCGCCAATTCCAAATTGGAAAATTCCGATTGTACCGGTTTAACTTGCGGGCTGTGTTTGCAGCGACTTTCTAAGTGGTTCGATCCGGTGCATTTGGGTTGGGGAGTTTGCCGTTTGTCCAACTCGCAACCGATACCCGTGCAGTCGCCCAAGACTTTTGTGGCTGCAATTCCCAACGGACGAGTTTGGATTGTTCCGCAGGAAAATTATTGGCTGATTTGCAAGGCGATCGCTGTAATGACTCCTGACAATTATTTGTTGGCTGATGTGTCGAGAGATTATCCGGGTTTTTTACCGGGATGCGAAAAGCATGATGTTAGAAAACACAGCGTTTTTCAGTTAGAATCCTTTCCGCCGTTAAAGCAAATTGACGGCAGCGTGACGGTGCTTTCTGGTTTGTCGGGAAATGTCTATTTTCACTGGATGGTTGATGTCTTGCCGAGGATAGAATTGCTGCGGCACAGCGGTAGGGATTTGGCGGAAATAGATTGGTTTTTGGTGAATAGTTGTCAGCACCAATTTCAGCGGGAAAGTCTGAGGATTCTGGGCATTCCCGAAGAAAAAGTCTTGGAGAGCGATCGCTTGCCTCACATTCAAGCAACAGAGTTAATTGTACCGTCTTTTGCGGGATATTTGGGCTGGCCTTCTGGGTGGGCGATGGATTTTTTGAGGCGCGAGTTTCTCAAGGGAATTATACCTAGTTCAAGCTATCCAAAACGCATTTATATCAGCCGCAGCAAAGCAAGATACCGACGAGTCTTGAACGAGGAAGATGCGATCGAGGTTTTGGAGCAATTTGGCTTTGTTTCAATTTTGCCTGAGTCGATGTCTTTGGCAGAGCAAATAGCTCATTTTTACCACGCTGAGGTGATAGTGGCTGCCCACGGCAGCGGCTTAACAAATACAATTTTTTGTAACCAGGGAACTAAAGTAATTGAGTTGGTGTCGCCTCACTATATCAGCCATTATTACTGGGGAATCAGTCAATATTTGCAGTTGGAACATTACTTTTTAACGGGCGAGGCTTTTGAATGCTATCCTATTAGACAGTTGATGTATCAGAATTCGCTGACTGAGGATATTTTAGTGAACTTGAGTTCGCTGAAAAGGATGGTTGAGGTGGTGGGTTTGAATTAGTTGGTGTCTGGAGCAAGTTTAATTATGCCCTCGATTGAGAAGATGGAAAAGGCAGCGGTTGATTTGAGTCGGCAAGCAGAAGTTTATTTAGCCGAAGGAAAGTTGAATGAGGCAGTTGCTGCTTGCGAGTCAGCGTTGAAAATTGAACCGAATTTGGCGGCAGCTTGCCAGACGCTGGGAAAGGTGATGCAGGTTCGAGGTGAAATCGAGCAAGCTAAGCAGTGGTATGAAGCGGCAATCGATCGCAATCCAAATTTGCCGGAAGTTTATGCTAATCTCGGCATTTTGTATTCTCAGGGGAAACAGTGGTCCAAGGCGATCGCCAATTGTGAAAAAGCGATTTCGCTAGCGCCGAATTTTGCTGCTGCTTACCGGCAGTTGGCGAGAGTTTGGACGCAGTTAGAGAAGCGAGAAGAGGCGGCAGACTGTTGGTATCAAGCTTTTAATATCGAGCCGAATTGGGCAACTGCTGAGGAACACGTGACTCTGGGAAATAGTTTGGTTGAATTGGGAAAGTTCGATCGCGCTATGGAGTGTTATTCGCGCGCAATTGGGTTAAACCCGCAACTGGCAACAGCTTATCACAATTTGGGAGAAATGCTGGTCGGGGAGAAACGGTGGGATGAGGCGATCGCCAATTACCGACAAGCCCTTGCCATCAATCCAAATTCTTTTGAATCTTACCACAGTTTGGGTAAAACTTGGGCGGAGCGAGGAGAAAGCGATCGGGCGATCGCCTGTTACCGCAAAAGCCTCGAACTCAATCCCAACTACGCTCGTGCTTACCTTGGTTTGGGCAATGTTTTGGTGCAGAAGCGCGAGTTGGATGAAGCTATTAAATGTTACCGTCAGGCTCTTGAAATTAATGATAATTCCTACTGGGCATACAATTATTTAGGGGACGCTTTTGCTCACAAAAAAGTGTGGTCTGAAGCTATTAGTTGCTACCGCAAAGCTATTGAAATAAATCCAAATATTCCTTGGTTTTATTGCAATTTTGGAATTGCCTTAACCTGCGAACAATCCTGGGATGAAGCTGTTAGCGCTTACCTGCACGCGGTTCAGATTGAGCCGAATTTGACGGGAATCAATCAGAGGTTGGGATATGTTTTGCGGAAGCGCAGCGAATCCGGTTTAGACAGCACAATAGAAACTTATTGTCAAGCTATTGAGGTACTCGCAAGCGGGAAAATTTACCACAAATTGCTGGAAATAGAGTTAGATGGAGCGGAGTTTTATATAAATTTAGGCAATAGTTTAGCGAAACAGAAGCAGCTTGAAGGTGCGATCGTATTTTATAGCATGGCACTGCAAATTGAACCAAATGCTGCGGAAGTTGTCGCCCAACTGAATGATGTTCGGGCGAAACAACAAGAGTTATACGCACAAATTGCCGCTTACCGCCACCAAATAGAAATCGAGCCGAACAATTCTAAGCCTTACAACGATTTAGGAAATATTTTACCCCAATTAGGGGAATTGGAAGAAGCAATTATTTGCCACCAAAAAGCAAGCGAATTGAGGGGTTGGCCTGAGTGTGCGGCGAAAGATTATCAATTTACCCAAGATTGGTTTACCCACAATATTCCTATCTGGCAACGGCATTTGCAGGAATTTACCGGAATTGCGGATTTTCAAGTTGTGGAAATCGGCAGTTTTCAGGGAATGTCGGCTTGCTGGCTGCTGGATAATATTTTAACTCATCCGACGGCAAAGATTACTTGTATAGATTTGTATTTTCAACAACATTTTAAGGGCAATATTGTTAAAACTGGAGCAGCAGATCGGGTAATTGAATTAGAAGGTTACTCTCAAGATTTGTTAATTAATTTGGCTTCGGAATATTACGATGTTGCTTACATTGACGGCTGTCACAAACCCACCAGTGCTCTGCAAGATGCAATTTTATCTTGGAGGTTGGTGAAAGTTGGGGGCTTGATGATTTTTGACGATTACGAGTTTACGTTTCCAGACAGCCCGGAGCAAGATACTAAAATCGGGATAGATGTTTTTTTGGAGATGTTTGGAAGTCAGTTAGAAGTAGTACACAAAGGCTATCAACTGATTGTCAAAAAAATCGGAAATAAAAGTTTGGGCGAAGAGCAAGCTCAGTTGTCTCTGGGTTGGGAAAAGTTGGGGGATATTGCGGCGAATTCCGGTTATTTTGATGAGGCGATCGCCCGCTATCAAACAGCTATTAAAATTAAGTCTGGCAACTACTTAACTTACCACAAGTTGGGTAAAGCTCTGCAAGAGAAAGAACTGTTTGACGAAGCTCGGGCAGCTTACCAACGGGCGATCGCACTAAACCCTAATTTTAGTTGGTCTTACCACTTTTTGGGGGAAACTTTGCAGGCGATTGAGGAACAGGGCGAAGCCGCTGCTGCTTACCGCAAAGCTATTGAGTTAAATCCCGATTTTTGTTGGAGTTACAACAATTTAGGCGATGTGCTGATGGAGCTTTCTGAGTGGGAGGAAGCTGCTGTTGCTTACCGCAAGTTAGTTGAACTAAATCCCGATTTTTGTTGGTCTTACGATAGATTAGGTAAGGCTTTGGTTGCACTGGAAAATTGGGAGGACGCGGCGGTGGCTTACCACAAAGCTATTGAATTAAATCCCGATGATTGTTGGCTGTACAATAGTTTGGGGGAAGTTCTGGAATCACAAGAAAATTGGCCGGAAGCAGCAGTGGCTTTTGGTCGTGCTATTGAGCTAGAATCCGATCATAGTTGGCTGTACAAAAAGTTGGGTGATGCACTGCGGAATCAAGGGGAATTAGAAAAGGCGATCGCAATTTATGAGCAAGGCATCAATCTCGATCCAAAATCCTGTTGGTGTTACGAAGGATTGGGTTTGAGTTTAATTGCAAAACAGCAGTGGGAACCGGCAATCACTAATTTAGTTCAAGCCCTGCAAATTAAACCCGATTTGTTTGAAGCTTACGATAATATAGGTTATGCTCTGGAACAACAAGGAGAAGTCGATGAGAGCGATCGAGGAGAATACAGCAATCAAATCTTACCCTTAAGTATTCTCAAAAAATACTGTGGGTTTACAGAAGATTTGACCGTTCCAGCAGAATCCAATCCGCACCTCACCTGCATTGACATCCATCCTGCAAGTCAAATCAATTTATCTGATTCCAAAACAATCGACAGCAACAGCAAATTTTGGGAACATCAAACTCATTCAAGAAAAGCTTTTGTTGCCGTATTGCCAAACGGACGAGCTTGGGCAGATGTTGTGACTACCGCCGTGATTACTTCAGATAATAAACTTGTTGCTGATATTTCAATGGGTTGTGCTGAATTGGTAATCACTTCCGACAAATTGCCGCCCGCTGAACACGTCGATGGAAATGTGGCTTTTTTATCTGCTCGCTGGGGTGGAGCCGCTTATTTTCATTGGATGTTTGATGTGATTACGCGATTTGACCTTTTGCAGCGGAGCGGATTGATAGAAACTATAGATAAGTTTGTTGTTAATGCCTCGGATTCTTCCTATCAAGCAGAAACTTTAGAGACTTTAGGAATTCCTCAAGATAAAATTTTAGAAAGTCGCTGCAATTTACACATTACCGCCGATAAATTAATAGTTCCGTCAATATCTTATAACGGCTCGGGGGCTGTTTCTAAATGGAAGTGTGAATATCTCAAACAGACATTTTTAAAGGAACAACAGCCCCTAAATACAGACTATTCAGAGCGAATTTATATCAGCCGCCAACAAGCATCCTATCGGCGAATCGTCAACGATGAAGAAGTAATTAAATACTTAGAAAAATTGGGGTTTCGCAGTGTCAAGCTGGAAACGATGTCGGTAGCGGAACAAGCAGCGTGTTTGGCTGCTGCTAAAGTAGTTGTCGCACCCCACGGCGGGGGGTTGACTAATCTAGTTTTTTGCAGTCCTGGAACTAAGGTGATTGAGATTTTTTCTCCTCTTTATGTTCCGTATTGTTATTGGATGATTAGCAATTTGTGCGGTTTGGAACATTACTATTTAATTGGTGATTTGGTTGATGAGGGAACTCCGACAAAACCCTTACATAAGAATATGCGGTTGGATGTGAACTCGCTGGAAAAATTACTGACTATTGCAGGAGTTTTGCATGGATAATGACTATCACGATTTGGGAAATTCCCTGCAAGAATGCGGTCGGTTTGATGAGGCTGTTGCTGCTTACAAAAAAGCTATTGAACTAAATCCAGACTTTTCTTGGTCTTATCACAGTTTGGGCGATGTTTTTCTGAAACTTGAAAAATGGGAGGAAGCTGTCGCTGCTTACAAAAAAGCTGTTGAGTTAAATCCAGATTTTTCCTGGTCTTATCACAATTTGGGCGATGCTTTGCTGAAACTTCGGCGATGGGAAGAGGCTGCTGCTGCTTACCGCTGCGAGATTGCACTCAACTCGGATTTTGCTTGGTCTTTTTGCAATTTAGGGGACGCTTTAACTAAACTAAAACAGTGGGATGAAGCTATCGCCGCGTATTTAAAAGCTGTTGAAATTGACGGAGATTTGCCGGGAATTTACGAGAAGTTGGGATACGCTCTCGGACAAACAGAGTCGGATTTAAATTTAGTTTTAGAACAATCTCAATTGCAAATTAGACCGGAAAATTGGGAGTTTTATTTGCAGTTAGGAAAGAATTTAGCACAGTACGATCGCCCAAAAAGCGCAATTATTATTTACAATTTTTTATTGACAAATATGCCGAGGTGTGCAGGACTGTCAGGGGAATTAGAGGAGTTGTTGCAGCAGCAAGAAAAGTGCGTAAGCGTTGCCCTCGAAGAGGATCGCGCATTAGCCTCATCTCGCGCAACTGTCGCCCAAAAACCCGATGATTGCTGGTCTTATTACAATTTAGGTGCTGTTTTGAGCCAGCAAAAATATTGGGAGGAAGCGGCGGCGGCATTTTTCCAAGCAATAGAAATAAATCCCGATCTTCCTTGGTGGTTTTATTACAATTTGTGGGAAGTTTTTGTTAGGCAAAACAAGCTAGATGAAGTGGAAAACTTGTGCCGCCAAGTTGTTGCAGCTAAACCGGAGGCTTTTTGGCCTTATCTGAATCTGGGGGAAGCTTTGACGAGGCAAGGTAAAATTGCCGAGGCGATTGATTTTTATCGAACTGTCAGTTACAAACAAAGTTTTGCCTCTCTTATCAGTAAGAGAACAGGCAAGATGCCTGTTCCACAACCACATACAGGCAAGATGCCTGTTCCACAAACAGATACAGGCAAGATGCCTGTTATACAAAATAGGAACTTAAAACCAGTCAAAGTTCCTAACTTTATAATTATTGGTTCTCAGCGGTGCGGGACGACTTCTCTGTATACTTATTTAGCTCAACACCCGCAAATTTTGACTCCGATTAAAAAGGAGATGGATTTTTTCTCGTGGCACTTTGACAGAGGGATTGATTGGTATTTGGCTCATTTTCCGCCCATGCCTCGGGGAGAGCAATTTGTAACTGGCGAAGCAAGTCCGAGCTATTTTGACTCTCGGGAAGCACCGGAACGTCTCTACAGCCTGTTTCCAGAGGCGAAACTGATTGTACTTTTGCGAAATCCGGTCGATCGGGCGATTTCTCAATTTTACCGCTTGACTGACTTAAATTGGGAAGCGCGATCGCTCGATCGAGTAATTAGCGATGAAATTGAACGGTTGAATCAAAATCCAGAATACATCATCGGCGAGGAACCGGGGAATTATTTAGCTCGCGGTAGGTACATAGAATTTATAAAAAACTGGCTGGCTTTCTTTCCTCCAGAACAGTTGTTAATTTTGAAAAGCGAAGATTTTTATGCAGGTGCGGCGACAACACTCAAGCAAGTTTTAGAATTCTTAGATTTGCCGGAATATCAATTGTCTGAGTACCAAAATGCTAATCCTGGTTCTTATCAGCGGGTAAATGAATCGGTTCGCGACAGGTTGAGCGATTATTTCCGACCTTACAATCAGCAATTAGAGGAATCTTTGGGGAGGCAGTTTGAGTGGGAATAAAATAAGACGGCGGTTTCAACCGCGTCTATAAAAACAAAACCTGCCTCCGCAGGTTGAATAAAAGGCGATTAAACGTGGGTTATTCTCTTCAGTCTGCCTCCGCAGACATCGTTTGTGTAGACGCGATTTTAACCGCCGTCTGCTAAAATTAGAAGAACTTGTAAGGAGGTAATACCAATGCTGACGATCGAGCTAGATACATTACTTAAAGAACAAGCACTCCAACGCCAAGATCCTGAAGATCGCTACATTACCGATAGCGCCAACTGGGAACAATACGAGACACTGCTGAATCGGATTGGAGATGCGGCAGGATATCGAGTTACTTATTTAGATGGAGTTTTGGAAATTATGTCACCTTCTCGCCGCCATGAAAGTAGAAAAACTCGCATTGGAGATCTGCTGCTTATTTACTTTGTAGAAGCTGAAATCGAATATTTCCCTTTTGGGTCTACAACTCTGCGACAAGAGGAAAAACGTGGCGGTACGGAACCGGATGAAGCTTACTGTATTGGGACAGATAAAGAATTTCCCGATTTGGTAATTGAAGTAATTGTTACCAGTGGTAGCATCAATAAACTAGAACTGTATAGAAGGCTGAATGTGCGAGAGGTTTGGTTCTGGCGAAATGACCGATTTTCTATCTACCATTTGCGAGAAGAAAGTCCGGTTGAATTCGTGTCAAACTGCGGTTATGAATTAATCACACAAAGCGAATTGCTACCGGGAATTGATATCGATATGTTGACAGAATGTGTAAAAAATCCTCACCCGTTAGCAGCAGCAAAGGATTGGAGACAGAATTGCCGACCTACTTAAACAGCAAGTTTTAAATCTGCTAGCTGTTGCAAAGACAATGAACTGAGCTCGCGCGCCCAAGTCCGAGAAAAAAACTCGCCTCCCCTTGACAACTCATACTCGTTATGAGTACGCTATAATCAGCAAAGGAATTGAACCCAAGTACCCAAAAATTTAAAATCATGCTGACGAACCAAGAAGGTCAAAGAGTACCCAAAGTCACCTTTCGCACTCGCAAAGACAACGAGTGGGTCGATGTCACCACCGATGATATATTTGCAGGTAAAACCGTAGTAGTCTTCTCGCTGCCGGGAGCTTTTACTCCCACTTGTTCGTCAACGCACCTCCCGGGTTACAACGAATTGGCCAAAGTTTTCAAAGAAAACGGCGTAGATGATATCGTTTGTATTTCCGTCAACGACACTTTTGTGATGAACGAGTGGGCAAAAGACCAAGAATCAGACAATGTGACGTTAATTCCCGACGGTAACGGCGAATTTACCGAAGGCATGGGAATGCTGGTAGACAAAACAGATTTAGGCTTTGGCAAGCGGTCTTGGCGTTATTCGATGCTGGTAAAAGATGGCGTGGTTGAAAAAATGTTTATTGAGCCTGAGGAACCGGGAGACCCTTTCAAAGTGTCCGATGCCGAGACGATGCTCAACTACATCAACTCCGCAGCAGCCAAGCCGAAGCTAGTTTCGCTGTTTACAAAAATGGGCTGTCCCTTCTGCGCTAAGGCTAAGGCACTGCTGAGCAAAAATGGCTTGGATTATGAAGAAATCGTCTTGGGCCGGGAGATCACAACCCGATCGCTGCGGGCTGTGACTGGGGCTACAACTGTGCCGCAAGTATTTATCGACGGCAAGTTGATCGGTGGTTCCGAAGCCCTAGAGTCTTATTTGGCTGTTGCTTAGTTAAACACAAATACTTAACCTGCGGCTGCGAAGTGCACGCCTTACTCGTTGTAGGGTGTGCAACGTGCGTCTTTGCCATATTTGGCGGTATTTAGCCCCGTCGAGCTTTCGCTTTAAAAGTTCGATCGCTCTATCGATCCCTTCTCGTGCAACAATTACTGGGGAAGTAATATTAAAAACGCAAGAAATGGGAGTGAACGATCGTGGATTTGAGTTTAGTAGCGTCAAATATCTTAAATCCCCCAATATTAGCTTTTTTCATGGGAATGCTGGCAATTTTTCTCAAATCTGATTTAGAAATTCCAGCGCCCATCCCCAAACTGTTTTCGCTGTACCTGCTGTTTGCGATCGGATTTAAAGGCGGCGTCGAACTGTCCAAAAGCGGAATTGACCAGCAAATCGCCCTGACAATTTTGGCAGCAATGCTGATGTCAATGCTAGTACCAATTTATACTTTTTTCATACTGAGGATAAAACTCGACTCTTACAATGCCGCGGCGATCGCAGCCACCTACGGTTCCATCAGCGCCGTCACATTTATCACCGCAACATCCTTCCTCACAGCACAGGGGATCGACTTTGACGGTTACATGGTAGCCGCGCTAGCATTAATGGAATCCCCAGCAATTATAGTTGGTCTGATTCTAGTCAGTGTATTTGGCGGGGAAGAAGGAAAACGCGAAATAGTTTGGCCAGAAGTGTTGCAAGAAGCATTCCTAAACAGTTCAGTTTTTCTGCTGATTGGCAGCCTAATTATGGGCGTACTGACAGGAGAACATGGTTGGGAAGTTATGAGTCCGTTTACTCAAGACTTGTTTTACGGAGTTCTGACTTTTTTCTTACTAGACATGGGGCTGGTTGCAGCCAGCAGAATTAAAGATTTGCAAGAAGCAGGAATTTTTCTGATCTGCTTTGCAATCCTAATTCCGATAGTCAACGCCGTAATTGCTTTGCTAATAGCCAAATTAATCGGACTGCCACAGGGAGACACTTTGCTGTTTGCCGTATTGTGCGCGAGTGCTTCTTATATAGCAGTACCAGCAGCCATGCGCCTAACTGTTCCCGAAGCGAATCCAAGTCTTTACATTTCAACTGCCTTAGCAGTGACATTTCCATTTAATATCATTGTAGGCATTCCCCTGTATCTATACGGAATCAATATGTTTTGGAGGTGAGATGATGGAGTCAGTCAAAAGAGTAGAAATCATAGCCCACTCAGTAGAACTCGGCAAGATTTTAGACGGTTTAGACAAAGCGGGCGTACCCGGTTATTCGGTGATTCGTGATGTCGCTGGAAAAAGCACTAGGGATCACGTTTCCCGTGATTCATCAATGACGGCACTGGATAACATTTATGTGCTTGCTTTTTGTTCGCCAGCTCAAGTTTCAGCAGTTGCAGAAAACATTAGACCAGTGCTCAATAAATTCGGTGGATCGTGTTTTATTTCAGATGCGGTGGAATTGCTAATTACTAGGTGCGTCGGGTAGAAAGCTGAGTGATGAGTGATGAGTGATTAGTGATTAGTGATGAGTGACTTGATTATTCAGTCCTCTCAGCTAGGACGAAAGTAGGGACACGGCAATGCCGTGTCCTTGCGTGTATCTGCGACTTTAATCCTAGGGCAGGGTAAGAGCATCTCAATCAGTCTTGACAAAAGGATTTGAGAAGAAGCATCATGTATTCATCATTCATTGCAGCC
>NZ_JAUBTB010000098.1:0-24987 GCF_036704965.1 Microcoleus sp. F10-B2
CGGCCCATCCCACAAGAGAAAAAACTTTTTGTGGGACGGGCCGGAGAGCCCGTCCCAGCTATTTTTGCAAGAGGTCTTTTTTTTACAGTCCTGGACGCATCGGGAGCGGTGCGAAACCGTTTTTTTTACGCCCGCGTGCGGTCTACAACGAGTCTTTTCGTGGTAAAAAAACCCGGTTTCTCAACAATCGTGCCTAAGTCCTATTTCAGTCCAAACGCCTCTATTTCTAAGAGCGCTTTTTGTTTGGAAAAATATAATTTCACTCCTGGACGCACGCTTCCCAAAAAACCCGGCTCGATCGTTGTCGCGATCGAGCGTATACAACCAAATTACGTGCATAAACCGGGTTTTTGCGTCCTTGACTGAATTTAATAAATCTTTTTCTGACTCATGATTAATGATTTATTACTAGGTAGGTAGAAATAAACAGGGCGTGGGGGACGCCTGGTTTGGCATTAATCATAAACTGTGGCTAGTATAGATCGTTGCTTTAGCCGCCCCTAAAATATTTTATTTTTTGTCGCGTCTGCCTACTTGTTAACTAATAACTTCTGACGAATGCCGTTTCTTCTCAATATATTGCTGGTGGTAATCCTCTGCCATATAAAATTCACCAGCAGGTTTGATTTCGGTGGCAATATCTTTGTCGTATTTACCGGAAATTTGCAATTTTTGTTTGGAAAGGCGAGCGGCTTTTTCTTGTTCCCAATTGTGATAAAAAATCACAGACCTGTACTGCTCCCCTCTATCGGGGCCTTGGCGATTGATTTGGGTAGGATCGTGACAGTTCCAGAATACATCTAGCAGTGTTTCGTAACTCACCTGCGATCGATCGTACTCTAGCAGGACAGCTTCAGCGTGACCGGTGACTCTGGCGCAAACATCCAGGTAGCAGGGATTCGGCCAGTGACCTCCTGTGTAGCCCGCAGCAGTCGAGACGACACCCGCAACGGCGCGAAACTTGTGTTCCACTCCCCAAAAACAACCGGCGGCAAATGTGGCTTTTTCCATCGTGTTACTCATCGTATTGGGTTCAAACTTGGCACTAGGTTATGCTTGACATATTCCCATTAGTGTGCATTCCCAAACTAATCGCGGCTGTACGTAGTTTAGCAAATATTGTCGTGCTTTTTCCAAGGGTTCTAAGGGCGATCGGCTAATTCCCCCTGCCAAAAATTGCTGCCAGTAACAGTGCTGTAAATAATCGATTAACCACAACTGAGATTCAGTATCTAAAGTTTTATCAATTTCCTTGGCCAATTCCAAAGCAGACCGCAGATTTTGAGGCAACTGCTTCACCTTTTGCAGCAAATCATCGGGTATTGATTGCAGTTGCTGCCAAATAGTAATTGCCTCGCCAGGACTTCCCTGAGCCATCCCCATTACCTCGGGATGGGATAAAATATCTGCGAATCCGGCTTGCTGCAAAACTTGTGCCATTGCTTCGGGATTCAGCCGAGAAAACTGGATTTTTTGACAGCGGGAAATCAAAGTGGGCAGCAAAGCTTCCAATGTCGGAGCAATTAAAACGAGCGCTGCTTTTCCGGGTTCTTCCAAGGTCTTTAACAAGCCGTTAGCAGCTCCCTCGCCCATTGTTTCTGCTTGTTCCAAAACTACGACTGAACGCGCCGCTTCTAGCGGCGGCCTGCTGAGAAATTCACCGATTTCTCGAACTTGTTCTAAGCGAATTTGTGGCGGTGCTTTCCGCTTTAAACCGGCTTCCTCTGCTTCCTTTGGCGACAGCCGTTTGCCTTGGTTCATGTAAGTTGGTTCTACCCAGAGCAAGTCTGGATGATTTCGCTGCCGCACGCGATTTTCCACGGAGGCTATGAGTCTGGTTTCGGGAAGATTGGCTGAGAATAACAGCTCAATGAAACACTGGGCTGCTAAACTTTTGCCGATGCCGTTAGAGCCGATAAATAAATAACCGGGAGCAATTCGGTTTCGCTCGACTGCTTGAGTCAGCAATTCTACTGCTCGCTCTTGTCCGATTAATGATGTGAAATAATTCATGTTTGTTAAAAATACCAAAAGGTTATCGTGCTTTAACTCACATCTTGCACCATTCTCGCTTAACAGGCTTTCCGGCCTGTTAAGCGAGAAAATTCACTCTTTGTGGAACAGGCCAGAAAGCCTGTTCATAAAAGGATTATTGAGAATGGTGCAACATATGAGTTTTAACGAACTGCTAAATAATTGTTGAGAGTTAAAAATGTTAAATTGTAAGTGGCCGGAGCCGGACAGGGCATTGCCGTGTTTCTACAGATTATGTAGCGCTACTTTTCAGAATTGGTATTATTTAAATATCCCCAAGCTTCTAACCTGCGAGTTACAATAGTTTGAATTTGCTGAGCGACTTCATATTCAGGGAGATCGCCATTGATCCGGACAATTCGAGATTTATTTTCCTGGGCTAACTCCGCAAAACCTTGCTGTACAAGGCGGTGAAACTTCAAATCTGCTTGCTCGATCCGATCGCACCTTCCCCGAGCCCTTACCCTCGCCAAACCCGCCTCCACATTAATATCCAGCCACAAAGTCAGATCGCTTTCCAAGCCGCCGGTGGCAATGTCATTCAACTGCTTAATTAAATTTAAGTTAAGACCGCGACCGTAGCCCTGATAAGCAATCGTAGAGTCAGTAAAGCGATCGCACAAAACAATTGTTCCCTTCGATAACTCTGGTTTAAGAAAAGTTTCGACGTGCTGAGCGCGATCTGCCGCGTACATGAGTAATTCTGCTCGATCGGATACAGATTCGCCCGCATCTTGTTTCAGCAGCAAATGTCGCAGTCCCCTTCCCAACTCCGTACCCCCCGGTTCGCGAGTAGCCAGCAACGGGACTCTCAGAAAGCAACTTGCTTGCAGGAACTGTATCAAGCGCTGCATCTGCGTAGTTTTCCCCGCACCTTCAACCCCCTCAAACACGATAAGTTTGCCCTTCATTGCCCTAACTTCCCACCGGAATAAAATAAATCCATATTGTTCTGTGCATCTCTTCTAGGTTCGGTATGATAATAAAGTCTAAATGCCTCACGGCTGGAGTTGTCTATGGCTCGCTATACTGGTTTTTTTATCGTTGCCGTTCCGATCGACCGTCTCCGTCAGTCCCTGATTGAAATTTTAGAGTCATGCAATCTTGATATTATCTACAATACAGGAGATTCCGTCATGGCTCGCGAACTTCCCGGTCAAGTTTCGATTGCCAAACTTGTCACCGCAGAAGTCCTAATTGAGAAAAACACGGCTAGCGACTCAGAGGTTCGCATGAACTTCGTGATTAAAAACGAGGAACTGCCACTGCAAACCAACAACCACTGCCGTCAAATGTTCGAGCTAGTGAGCCGTTCAATTATGAACAACAATAATTGGCGTCTCTTGGAAAGTATGGCACTGTAGCCATCAGTCAGTCAATTTAAGGTGTGAGATTTTCGATTGACTCTACAGATGAATCAGAGGGATCTAACTAACGTCGAAACTTCTTGGCTATCGACTCCTGGTGTGAGGGGTTTGTCTCCCTCTTGGGAGGAGGTCATCAGTCATTAATTTCTAACTAATGACCGATGACCTCCTACTTTTATCTGTCATCAATCAATTGAAGATCGAAATCCCCGGCGCAAAAACAAAGAATTTGTCACCACGCTAACAGAACTAAACGCCATAAATGCTCCGGCCGCTGCAGGACTGAGTATAATTCCGGTTGCAGGCAGCAAGATACCCGCTGCAACCGGAATTCCCAGAGTATTGTAACCAAAAGCCCAAAATAAATTTTGGCGAATCTTGTTAAAAGTAGCGCGACCCAGCTCGATCGACTCAACAACATCCATCAAAGCATTTCGCATCAGCACAATTTGAGCAGTCTCAACTGCCACATCCGTGCCGCAGTGCAAACCGATACCGACATCCGCTTGAGCCAAAGCCGGGGCGTCATTGATACCATCCCCCACCACAGCCACTTTACAGCCTTGGGCTTGCAAAGTCGCGATCGCCCGAGCCTTCCCCTCCGGCGGCACCTCGGCCAAAACATCAGCCGCCGCCAAACCTAGCTGCTGCGCCGTAGCTGCCGCCGCAGACGGCGTATCCCCCGTCAGCATCATCACCCGCAATCCCATGCCACGCAAACGTTCCACCGCCGCCTTAGCATCCGGCCTCAGACTATCTTTTAGCCCGATTACCCCCAGCAAAACGCCCCCAGAAGCCACGTAAACCGCCGTTTTGCCTTGCAAAGACCCCGACAATTCCGTCGCCACAGCGACCCCCTGCTCCTTCATCCACTCGGCATTCCCCGCGAACACCCGCCGGCCCTCCACCAAAGCAGAAACCCCGAATCCGGGTTCCGTGTAGAAATCGTCAGCAGCTAGCATCGGCAAACCTTGCTGTTGAGCTTCCAGCAAAATCGCTGCGGCGATGGGATGACAAGCGCCCCTTTCTACCGCCGCCGCAATTTGCAGCAGTTTTGAGTCAATTGTGGAACAGGCATCTTGCCTGTTGCCAGAAACTCCATCAATTGTGGAACAGGCATCTTGCCTGTTGCCAGAAACCCCATCAATTGTGGAACAAACATCTTGCCTGTTTCCAGAAAATCCATCAATTGTGGAACAAACATCTTGTTTGTCTCCAGAAACCCCATCAATTGTGGAACAGGCATCTTGCCTGTTTCCAACATTAATATCGGAGTTCAAATCCCACTCTGAATTCTGGAAAATCGGCAAATAATCTGTGAGTGTGAGATTTCCGGTTGTCAGAGTGCCAGTCTTATCAAAAACCACCGTATCTAATTGATGCACCCGTTCTAAAACATCGCCACCGCGAATTAAAAGTCCGCGCTCCGCCCCGATGCCAGAACCGACTAAAATTGCTGTTGGGGTAGCCAGTCCCAAAGCGCAAGGACAAGCAATAACTAAAACTGCGATCGCCAATTTCAAACTTAACAGCAAAGGCGATTGATAATGGATAATGGATAATTGATTTCCCATATTCATTGCCCCGTGTCCCATATTCATTGCCCCGTGTCCTAAAAGCACAGAAGGCCAAATATGAGTACCGGCAAAATACCAGAATAGGAAAGTTAAAACCGATATCGCCATTACCCCATACACAAAATATCCCGCGACAGTATCAGCTAAATTTTGAATCGGCGCTTTGCGAGTTTGGGCTGCCTGCACCAAAGCCACCATTTGAGCTACAGTTGTTTCCTGACCGGTGCGAGTTGCCCGCATCACAATTGCCCCGGATTTATTGATAGTTCCCGCCGCAACTGTATCTCCTGGCTGCTTCAAAACCGGCAGCGATTCGCCAGTCAGCATCGACTCATCTATGGTTGTTTTGCCTTCGGAAACTTCGCCGTCTACCGGTATTTTTTCCCCGGGCAAAACTTGCAGCCATTCTCCGACTCGGACGCGATCGGCTGGAATTTCAATGTATTGTGGATTGTAGACCCCAGATGTCGAATTTAAAGGCAATTCTTCCGATCGCAAATCTAAACTCGGGAGTTTAAAATCAACTAAGCGGGCAGTCGCCGGCTGCAATGCGATTAAAGCTTGCAAAGCTGATGTAGCGCGCCGTCTAGCTTGCTGTTCGAGAGTTTTGCCCAACAAAATAAAGCCCAGCAGCATCACCGGTTCGTCAAAAAAGCACTCCCATCCCATCCGTGGAAACAGCAGCGCGGCGTTGCTAGCGGTGTAAGCTGTAACAGCGCCTAAAGCTACCAAAGTATTCATGTTGGGTGCATTTCGCCACAAACTGCGGCACCCGTCAACGATAATCGGGCGGCCCGGTAGCAGCAATGCTAGGGTGGCGAGTCCCCAGTGGAACCAAATATTGCTGAGAATTGGGGCTTTTGTGCCGAGTACGTGACCTAAACCGGATAGAATAATTAAGATTAGGGCGATCGTCAATTGATTAATTTGCTGTCGAATTTCTTGCCGTCGCCTTTCAATTGTTGCCGCTTCTGCTTCCCGCTGATTGTCTCCTAAACGAGACTGAGAGGGAAATCCATTATCAGTCAATTTTTTCGCTAAAGCCTCTGCATCCACAGCCCCCGGTTGACACTCAACCGTCGCGACTTCTACGGCCAAGTTTACGCAAGCTGAAATTACGCCTGAATACTGCATTAGTTGGCGTTCAACAGCTTTTGCGCAGCCGGCACATTTCATCCCCCCGACATCGAAAGTAACAAGTTCTGGCGGTGATTCTTTAACTGGTATGATTTCTGGTTGAATTTCTGCGATGGTTTTGGGGACAAATTGCATGGGTGTTTTTCGGTATATATTAGAATATTTCGGTGCTTGTGAAAGGGTTTAACGCACTGTTTAGACAAATGTCTATATTTTTATCATAGATAAAGTTTGTGGCATCTTCCAAAAGTGTTAGGTTTTTTTAATTCTTCTTCATCCCTGGCGGTTTCAACCGCCCATTTATAGATGTTTTTAGTTGAGTGAAGTACAGATATAGTGTAGGATACGGCAGTTTCTGTACGTATCAACTTAAATTTGAAACCCCACAATGAATCTCGCTGTTAGCTGAGTCTCGATCTCCCTTCTTCATGGCAGAGTTGTTTCGCCGTCAAATTTATCAATTTATCTAACCATTATGCTGTAAAGTGTTCAGATATTTCCTTGTAATAATAAAATCAAAAATATTAAAAACTCCTCTTCCCCTGACGCGGAGATGCTTTGTCAAGACGAAAATCGGAAATTGAATCGTAAAATAAAACCGCCCTCCGTAGTCGCTAGTTCCTAGCAATAAAGTCATACCCTGTTGTTCGTACCCCGTACCCCGTACCTCTTTCTTCTAATAACTGAGTTCTGAGTTGCTCGGTGATAATTGCGTTAAAGGCTACTACCAACTGCTCATCCCGGAATAGAAATCACAAACTCCGAACCCTTCCCCAAAGAAGAATTCACTGCTAACGTACCTCCATGTTTTTCCACAACAATTTGGCGGCTTATCGACAATCCCAATCCGGTTCCTTGACCCACAGACTTGGTTGTGAATAAGTGGTTAAAGATGTTTTTCTTGACTTCGGCTGACATCCCCACTCCATTATCCTTAATCCGAATCAAAACCTGATTGTTGTCTTCGCTCAGAGCAGTTTGAACCGTGATTTGATTGGGTCGGGCTTTAATTTCACTAAAACTGCGCCCCTTATTTGACTCCTCCAGAGCGTCAATGGCATTTGCGAGTACGTTCATAAATACCTGGTTTAACTGTCCGGGAAAGCATTTCACGAGGGGCAAATCACCATACTCTTTCACAACTTCAATGGCAGGGCGAAACTCGCTGGCTTTTAAACGGTGCTTGAGAATCAGCAGAGTGCTTTCGAGTCCGTCGTGAATATTGAAAGCAACGGGTCGATCGCTATCGGCCCTCGAAAACGTTCTCAAACTCGTACTGATATTGCGGATGCGATCGACTCCCTCCTGCATTGAGCCAATCAATTTGGGCAAATCTTCTCGCAAATACTCCAAGTCTATATCCTCGATTTCTGCTTCTATTTCCACTCCCGGATGGGGAAATTTTTCTTGATAGAGGTCAATCAAATTGAATAAATCCCCCACGTAGTCTTGAGCCGGCTGCAAATTGCCTGCGATAAAGCCTACGGGATTGTTAATTTCGTGGGCTACCCCTGCGACTAAATTTCCGAGAGCAGACATTTTCTCACCCTGCACCAATTGCAACTGCATCTGTTTGAGATCCTGGATAGAATGCTCTAGTTTTTGGGCATATTCCTGAGATTGTTGATAAAGCTGTTGAGATTGCTGATACAAGCGGGCGTTTTCCAGCGAGATGGCAGCTTGGGAACACAGGATGTTGAGGAGGGCGACGCGATCGCCAGTGAAGGCCCCCGTTGTCAGATTATTTTCCAAATAGAGAATTGCCATCATTTTGCCTTGATGGATAATCGGAGTACATAGGATGCTCTTAGGTTCCTGCTGCTGTATGTACGGGTCAGAAGTAAACATTAATTCAGTCTTTACATCATCGAAAACTAGGGTTTTTTCGGTACGTTTGACGTAATTAATGACAGTCTGGGGAATTGATTCGCTCTCCCCTATCCCAATAGTTTCTTGCAAAAGACAGCCTTGCTGCTCGCTACAGTGGACGGAGATTTTCCAGTTCTCCTCTTCTTTCAAAATTAATACTCCTGTTTGAGCACCGGCATTCTGAATCGCCACTTGCATCAGGGTAGTAAGCAATTGTTCGAGCTTAATTTCGCTAGACAAAGCTTGATAAGCTTTGATAACAGTTGGTAAATCTATTACTGTGGTACTCGTACTCCCAGTAATTGTTTGGCGACTACTAGAAATCAATGAAGTGTGACTGGAGGTAGTACCTTCCTCAAACGAACGAGCTTTTTCCTGTTTTAAGATAGGAGCCAGCAGTTCGGGATAGCGTTGTTCTAGATCGTCGATTTTTGCTTTCGCTCCCCAACGAGCATAAGCATAGTAAGCATCTATTAGATATACCTGGGCAATTTTTTCTTTCCCCCATGCCAGGTAGAATTTAGCAGCCAATTCATTTGCCAGAGCTTCTTCGTTGAGATAATCGTTTTCTTTAACCAGCAAAATGGCGCGTTCGTAAGCCTCCATCGCCTGCAGGTTTTCACCCAGCACTCGGAACAGTTCGGCTTCCACTAGGTAAAATTTGTGCGAGAAATTCATGGGGGCGTGATGCGCCCATTTATGAAGGATTTCCTGGTTGCTTTTCACTTTTTGCAGATGTTCTTGTTTCTCTTCGGATGAACCCAAATCAGTACAAACTCCCAGCCGTGCTAGAGAGTCATAAAAGTAGAACATCGGTACGTTGAGCATACCCGTCACCGCGTCTAAATACTGTTCGGCTTGCCGAGCATTTTCTAAAGCTTGCTCGGTTTCTCCAAACAGGTAACATACAAGCAGTTTATGAAAATAAAAATAGTGGAGTCCGTTTCGGTCGTTTGCTTGGATGTGAAATGGGAGCATTGTTTCTTCATTGTAGGCATCACCCACAAATTGACAGGGATTTTCCGATCGCCCAAGCAGATTTAATAAAGCCTGATGAACAATTTGAGTGTAATTTAACGCTGCTTCTTGTTTGAATTGAGCCAGCGCATGGCAGTAGGTGGCTACTTCCTCTTCGAGACCCGCGATTTCTCGACCGGTTAAATATGAATATTGAGAGATTTCTTTGGCTGAATATCCCAATTCTAGCTCTCCGGTTTCCAGTCCTATGGCGTAACCCTCTTTTAAAAGAGGAATGGTCTTTTTAACATGATGTTTGCCGTGTATGATGTGAACTCCGACTGTATAATATACTTTAGTTTTGAGGTAATTAGCATTAAATAAATCAACAATATTTAACGCCAATTGTCCAAATTCAAACCCTGTTTCAATGTCTTGAACTACACCGCTTAATACCAATCCATACAAGCCGTAAGCAAAGGCAGATAAGGGAGCATTCCCATAACTAACCGACAAATGAACCATTTCCACAATAACCAGTGGCAGGAGAAGTGGAGCCGTGATGTAGGCTGGAGAAACTAAACCTGATAGAATCCGCAAGGCTGCTTGCTTTTGGAGATTTTCCATTTCTGGCAAATCAATAAAGTCCGCGATTTTTTTACCCGCAAAGAGTGACGCGGTTTGTTCTAGTCCCTGCTGAATATCTGCCGGAGTTGGATTTTCTGGAAAGCAGATTCCCAAGAGTTTGAGAACTGCTAACCCCATCTCAACGGCTTGTTTGGGTTTGACTTGCGCCGTACAAGCAGAAAGCTCGATTTCATACACTTTCACCTTATCCAGCAGCGTTCTGGCATTGTGCAGGACTAAATCAGCTAATTCCTCCATGTCCTGAAAATCATAGCTCAGGTATGCGGTTTCTGCCCCTAATACGTGCAGATCGAGGGCTGTTTCATAGTGAGTGTGCCAGCTATCGGGAGCTAGGATTTGCCTGCCAAAACTTAAATATTTGCGTGCAGCAGCATAAGCAGTAGCAGTCTTCGCTTTGTGTCCCGCGATCAAATTCAACTCAGCCAGTTGGTAACGTTCTGTTGGTTCGGTAATTAAATCAACACCATAATTTAACTGGTTGACTATATTAAAAATTTGCTCTTGCCTTTCAGTTGTCGGAGTATTAATCAACAAAAGTTGACCAATATTGAGGTGAGTGGATTGTTTCTGGGATTCGGGAATCAGAACGTAAGCTGCTTGCTGTACGCGATCGTGCATGAATTTGTAATAACACGAGTCGGGATTCTGGAACCACGAGTCAGAAGTATTGCTTTCTCCTTCTGAATTATGATTTCTGAATTCAAACTCCTCTGAAGTGAAAAACTTATAAACTTCAGTCAGTGGGAGAATCAACCCTGCTTGCAAAGCAGGCCACAAGTTTGCTGCCGTCTCGGAAGAAGATTTTTCACAAACGACCGCCAGCGTAGCTAAATCGAATTGGTTGCCAATGCAGGCAGCTAACTTTAAAACTTCTTGTGTCTGGAGTGGCAACTTTTGCAATTGCAGCGCCATGAACTCTACAACATCATCTGTCAGGGCTAAGGTTCGCACGGCGGCAATATCGCACTGCCAATACCGAGCCTCAAAATTAAACGTAATTAGCCCATCTTCATGCAAAAATTTGAGAAATTGCGTGCTGAAAAATGGATTGCCTTGGGTTTTTTGATCTACCAGTTCTGTTAATGGCATAGCCAACGCTTTAGAACAAGCTAAGGTATCGGCAATCAAACAATTCAAATTGAAGCAATCGAGCGGCGCGAGGGTAATGGTGTTGACCGTAGCTCCTGTTTGTTGAATGTCGGATAATGTCAGCACCAAAGGGTGTACGGAACTGACTTCGTTATCTCGATACGCTCCAATTAACAAGAGATAGTGGCGATCGCGATCGCTCGTCAGAACTTGAATCAAGTTCAATGAGGCTGAGTCTGCCCATTGCAAGTCATCTAAGAAGATGACCAGGGGATGTTCTTGGGTTGTGAAGAGTTGAATGAACTTCTCAAATAACCTATTGAATCGATTTTGGGCAGCACTGCCGGAAAGTTCTGGTGCGGGGGGTTGCTCTCCGACAATCCGCTCTAGTTCGGGAATTACCTCAACGATTACCTGAGCATTCTCGCCCAATGCTGCTAGGATTTGAGTCTTCCACTGCTCAACTTTAGCGTCGGTTTCGCTTAGTAATTGCCCCATTAAATCGCGAAAAGCTTGTACAAAAGCTGAGAAGGGTTGGCTGCGCCCAAATTGGTCGAATTTGCCTTTGATGAAGTAGCCTCTAGCTGCGACAATCGGTTTGTGAACTTCGTTCACTACTGCGGTTTTTCCAATGCCTGAGAAGCCAGCCACGAGCATCATTTCGGCACTTCCTGCACTCACGCGATTGAAGGCTGCCAGTAGGGAGAATACTTCGTTCTCTCTACCGTATAATTTTTCGGGGATGATGAAGCGATCGCACAAATCTCGCGTTCCCAATTTAAAGGAAGATATTTTACCTCTCTCTTCCCATTCGTGCAAACAAGTTTCCAAATCAAACTTGAGTCCTAGGGCACTTTGATAGCGATCTTCTGCATTCTTTGCCATCAGTTTGCTAACAATTTCAGACAGCACCAATGGAACGCTTTTGTTGAGTTGATAGACCGGGATAGGCTGCTTGGCAAGGTGACAGTGTACTAACTCTATCGGATCGTCGGTTTGGAAAGGCAACTGTCTCGTTAGCAGTTCGTAGAATGTAACTCCCAGAGAGTAGAAATCCGTGCGGTAATCAATCCCTCGGTTCATCCGCCCAGTTTGTTCGGGAGATATGTAAGGTAAAGTGCCTTCAAGGACATTGGGATTTTGAATTTCTTGAGTTTGGCGGGGCAACAGGGAAGCGATGCTGAAGTCAATCAGCTTGACTTGTTTGCTGGCAGGGTTAATTAAAATGTTGGCGGGTTTGAGGTCTTTATGGATGATGTGGTGGCGATAAAGTCCGTCCAGGGCGCTGGCAATTTGAATTGCAATCGGAAGAAACTCGTTAACGGGCAAGCCTTTGAGGGCTTCGTTGCTCGCGAACACTAGACTGGCGAGGTAGCTACTTAAGGAAATTCCGCCAAAGTCTTCCATCACCAGAGCATAGTGGTTGTGGTAAGTCTCCAGGCTGTATGCCTTGACAGTGCCGGGGATCTCTAAGTTTTTAGTAATGACGTACTGGTTGCGGAAGTGAACCAGTTCGTTGAAGCGGGGAAAGTCATTTCGCAGCAGTTTGATAGCGACTGGCTGCCCGTTTGAACACCGAATGCCGCGATAAACTAGAGTTCGATTGCCTGCGTATATTTGCTCGTTAATGTGATATCCTAGAAAAATATTTGTTATGCTAGCCATACCTACCTCTTCCTAGTGCTGCTGTCAAGCCTGAAGCTTTTTAGAGTTACTATCTACTATTTTCGCTCTATCTGCCGTGCTATTCATTAATTATATTGGTTTTAATCTACTTTGTAGATCGAATTATGAAAGTGCGAGTTGAAAAAAAGAATTGAATTTTTTATGTAAAAGCTGTTGATACTGGTGTTGAGACTAAGTACAAAATGACTCAGGTAAAGCTTATTGAAGGACAGCAGTTCAGGGAAGAGGAACTTCAGAGGCTAATCATGTACGTAAGAGTGTTTTTGAAACCGATGCTTGAATGCGATGCTTGAATGCGATCGCCTACACGCAGTCTTGCATAGTAAGTATAATTAAAACTTCCACTATATAGATGCAAGGGGCGCTATTTTTATGAATAAAATACTAAAGTTCTCCAATCATATTGGAGAGTTTTTTATATAATAAAATATTTTTTTACTGGCGCGAGATATTCTTTGTCTCATCATATTATTATTTTTGTATATATAAATTTTTCCAGTATCCTTTCCTACTGATTTGTGTCTAGTTTTAGGAAAAACTATTATGAAAACAGCGAGGATTTAAGTTAAATCTGAAAAAATTAATGACAAAAATACTGAATATACCTGGTGCAATCGTCCAGGATAGCTTAGAGACAGAATAAATAATTATTTAAGCAGTTATCGTCAAAAATAAAACAGTATTTTGCCCAAGATGCGGACAAAAAAGCTGCCGTATTCATCAAAATAAAACGCATTTAGTTAGAAATTTGCCAATTACTAATAAACAAGTAATTATCAAAGTAAATCGCCAACAGTTTAAGTATAAATCCTGTCAAAAACCTGTTAGCGAACTCTTATATCTTGTTGAAAATTGCAAGAAATTTACTCAAAAATACGGCGAAAGTATTGCGGAACAAGTTATTAATAATAGTGCCAAAAAAATCAACAAATTAACAGCCGAACAAGTTGAATCAATGGTTATGGATGGCAGCAGCTAAAAGTATGATGAAGGTTGATATTGAGATTTTTTTAGATGAGAAATAGATTGAGTTAGCCTAGTTAAATGCCAGAAAAAGTGATTGTTGTGTTAGTAGATTTATCGACACATAATCTATTAAGTTTAACGCCATAAAGAAAACAGTCAGAGATAGAATAAGTGATGCTGAGATGGGAGAGAAATTATTATCTCAAATTCAAAAATTTTGTGGTAAATATGTAGTGATATCATGTCCGATCGATTGACCGCGATTAAAGGCCGGGGCGGGTTTACAGATTTTCCCGTTTCTCTTCAATATCTGGTGAGGGGATCCCCTACAGGAATCATGGTTAATTGACCGGACATGATATGAAAGGTAAATATATAAACTAAAAATACTTTCATTTTTACACTTGGCGGTGGTTATTTATTTGCCTCGGCAAGTGGTTATTTTGACAATTAGCTTGCTCTTTAATTAAAATCGATTTTTCAAGCCTATCTCATATTAAATGCTATAATTCTTAAAAAATATCAAATTTTTCAGTAATTATCCTTACTTCTCGACCTGACTGCCCTCGTTGTGGTGCTAACCGTATTGTTAAAAATGGCAGAATTCACAATAAAAAACCTAAATATCAATGTCTAAATTGCGACAGGCAATTTGTGGGAAACCCTAACAATAAAATTGTTGATAAGCATACGTTAGATTACCTTGACAAAATGTTAGTGGAGAAAATTCCCTTAGGAATGAGAATTAAATAACTTACACTCTTGAAAGTGGGGTGGGCGTCCCGCCCGCCCTTTTTAGACGGGCGGGACGCCCATCCCACCATAACAATTAAAATTGTAAGTTATTTAATTTGCGATCCTTAGCAGGAATTGCGCTTAAGCTGTCGCGCATTTAAATTGTATATTCTCCGCAGGCGGGACGCCCACCCCACAAGACGGGGAATTGTTTTTTAACAGACAATTTAAATGTAGAAAAGCTTAGTGACTAGCATTTCTCAAAAATGGCTTCAAAATTACGTTAATACTAAATATGCTTCAGTTCCTCAACAGGTAAAGGTTTCAAGCAAACATAAATCTCAATTAAACATCGAATGTGATGAAGCTTGGTCATTCGTTAATCATCAAGGTAATCAGCCGTGGATTTGGTTAGCATTGGATAAACGGAACTTACCCCTGCCGGGGGTAGTTTCGGTGGCTGTATTCTTTGAGCTGTATTCGTTTTAGCCATTTGGCAGTTCCAATTTTGTAGCCATGTATTTAAGATTTTCTTAATATTTATAACCAAAGTATTGCTGTATCATAAAATTAACTCAAACCCGCTCGACATAAGGGTTGTAAAAAGTTGTAGTCATGTACTTGATTTTCCCGCTCCCGGAAAGTCTTGCCCTGTAATGGTTTCAGAAGAAATGAATCTTATGTGCGGGGTAAGTTCCGGATAAAAAAACTAGGGAAATTGTCGGTTGTTATCTTGGCGATCGCAGCGAACAAGGGGCTAGAGGATTATGGAATGCTCTCCCATCCATTTATCGGCAATGTGCTGTTTGTTATACTGATTATTGGGCGGCACCTCAGCAATTTATCCCAAGAAAACGGCATAAAGCGGTGGGTAAAAACAGTGGGCTGACCAACCATATTGAGAGGTTTAATCATACGATGCGTCAAAGGATTTCTCGGTTGGTCAGGAAAACTTTGTCTTTTTCTAAAAAGTTAGAAAACCACATTGGCGCTATATGGTATTTTATCCATCATTATAATGCGCCGCTATCTATGTACTAATTTTTTCACTACATATTTACCGCTACCAAATTTTTTGGTTTACTGTACAAATCAGCAATTAATTCCGAATCCAGCTAATTCTGATTATCCGGTTACTTATATTAAATGAATGAGCGATCGCACTGACTGCAACTAACCGCCGGAATTCCACTGACTCACCTGCTGCAACCGAGACAAAGCACTTTCGGCAGACTCGCGAATGTAAGGATCGGCATCGGGATTAGCCGCCATCTCCTCCAAAACCTGCTTCGCTTTTGTACCTCCAATCGTAGCCAACGCACCTGTTATCGCCACAGCTAAGGCAATATTGTCAGTATTTTCGATCGCCTCCGTCAAGATTTCCAACGCCGGCAAGCCAATTTGTCCCAGGGCCATAACAGAGGAAATGTAAACGACCGGATTCGGATCGCTGAGTGCTTTTTGCAGCCCTTGCATTCCGAGTTCGGGAAAAGTTAGATCTGGATAGTTGACAGCGATCGCCGTTAATGCCTTTGCACAACTCGCCTGAATCGTGGCATTTTTGCTATTGAGTAGAGAATCTACCAGCGACGGTACAGCCTCAGCACCGATTATCCCCAAAACTTGTACTGCCGATCGGCGATAAACGACATCTTCCTCCTCCAAAATTCCCATCAAGCGGGGAATAGTGGTTTCGTCGCGGGTTTCTGCTAATTCGCTCATTGCCCGCTTCCGCAGGTGCGGATTTGGATGTTTTAGCTGTTGGAACAACTCTTCTTTAGGCATTGTTAAATCTCAATAATTTGTAATTTGTAATTTGTAATTTGTAACTAACAAATCTCGTTAATTACAATATTGCTGCGCTTAAACTCGCTGCTTTTGCCCGAATCAGCAAATCCTCATCGGTCGCCAAAATCTCGCAGCCGCTGTTGTCTCCTAATTTTTCCAATGCCATCAAACTAGCATATTTCAAATCCCAAACCGGAGTTTCCAGGCAAGTTTTGAGTTCCGCAATAGCCCGCTTGTCGCCTATTTCGCCGAGGGCAATGGCTGCGGCGGCGCGGGATTTTTGGAACTGCGGTTCTCGGTTGTGCAGCGCTTCTATTAGTAAATTGAAAGCAGGGGCGTATTTGAGCCAGCCGAGCAGTTTCATGACGTGATAGTGCGCGCCGTAATCGTTGTACGCTGATTCTGCATAAGTTGCAAGTAAGGCATCCGGTGCTTCATTTTTGTAGGATTCTAGGAGGGTTTTGGTTGCCAGATAACAACGCCCAAAATCGGTTTCGTAGAGTTCCTTAATTGCAAATTCGAGGCTTGGCAGTTTGTCGTATTCGTGCACTAAATCGAGGTCGTCGGGCCGATCGTAAATTATTCGATCGAGAATCGGTTCAATTTCTGCAAAAGTAATCTCTCCGGCCGGTATGCCGACACTCGCCAGCATCCGCACAGCCCGCAGGCGAAAAACCACAGACACCGGACAGCGGGAAATCTCAGGAATTGCTTTGTAATATTTGGCATCAATTAAGTCTTGAATGCTGCTGCGGCGAGCGTTAACATTGATGCTTTGCAGCATTTCAACCACGCGCGACATCTGCGAGTAATCCCCTGAAAAGTTGCAGGTGGTGGTGATAGCCGCCCCTTGAATCATCTCGTCTTCTGAATCTGCAAACTTGCGAATTCGATCTAGTGCTGCTGTGTAATTCAACTTTGCCAAAGCCTGAATAATTACCCGATAACTTTGACCGGGCTTGTCTAGGAGTTGAGCAATATCTTCTAAAATATCGGGATTTTGCGTGCCGATTTCCCCGATCGCCCAGACTGCATTTTCTACCACGTAACAGTCATCGTCATCCAAGCAAGAGTGGAGGGAGGTTAGTGCAACTTTTGCCTGCAAGCGCCCCAAGGTTTCTGATGCTTTGCGTCGAACTGCGCGATTGTCTAGGTTTTGGTCGGGATTTTCCACTGCCCCAATCAGGGCAGCAATCGACTGTTCTGTAGAAAAATTTACTAAATGAGAGGCTGCAATGTAGCGGTCGTAAGGGTCGTCTAGTTTGTCCGCCGGCGTTTCCAAAATGGCGATCGCCTGTTCTTCTGTCAGATTAAATAAATTAAAAAAACGTTTATCCATTTACCAATTACCAATTACCAACAGCACGACACGGAAAACACGGATACACGGATTAATTTTTTTTATTCCTCTAACCCCATGCACGACACGGAAATCATGGATACACGGATGATTTTTTTACTTCATCCTCATAACTACTGATTAATAACCAATAACCAATAACACATAAATTAGTCAACTGACAACAGTCAACTGACAACTGATAACTGACAACAGTCAACTGACAAATGTTAAGGGACTCTTAGCGCGACACTAAACCCGATTTAGGCTTTCGCAGCGTCCCAAGAGTCCCCCTACGACCGATCGAACTTGCGTCCAACCTAGCCGTCAATTATGCGATCGAACTTTCTAGGAAAGAGAGTTAATCGTGTAGTCAAGGAGAGCGCGGAACTCAACCAATGCTTGAGGAGACATATCGCGAGGAGCGCAAGCGCGATCGCGGGTGTACACCAAAGCAGCAACGTAAGGAGCTGTAGGCAAGTTCAAGGCGCGGTAAACTTCGCGTTGACCGGCAATACCCCATTCATCGAGAGGGCCGGTGCCGCCAACTACCAAGGAGTAGTTGATCAAGCGCAGGTAGTGCTTGATGTCGCGCAGGCACTTGTCTTTCTTGACTTGAGTTTCGTTGGCTTCGCCAGCGTTGTTCAAGTAAGGATATTTTTTGATGCAAGCATCGTAGCCTTCTTTAGCAACTGCATCGATTCCAGCAGCCAGCTTTTCAGCAGCTTCTAAACGAGCAGCAGCGCGCTGAATGCTTCCTTGAACGGATTCCAAGTCAGAAGTGGTGGGGAAACGCCCCGCCGCATCAGCAGCCGAAACTACTGTGGTGATTACTGATTTCATGTTCTGAGATCTCCAGAAATAGATTTTTGACAGTTTGTTTCAATTCAACTGGCAAGGGAGCCAGTAACTATTCGCCTGCTTTAACTAGCTCAGAGCAGCACCAACGCGATCGAAGTAGCTAGCAGCTTCAGAAGCCAGAGAGGAGCAGTCACCTTGAGCTGTTTCCATTTTGCGGAAGCGGTTACCAGCTTGAGCTTCTGTATTGGTGCTGTTGATGTGGGCAACGGAGCTAGCTTTCATGATTTGAACTGCACGGACTGAGGAGCCAGAAGGGACGCCCAGAGCGCTGTAGGTTTCTTTCAAGCCGTTCAAGCAACGATCGTCCAAAACGGAAGCATCACCAGCCAGCAGAGCGTAGCTAACGTAGCGCAGGATGATTTCGCCGTCGCGCAAGCAAGCAGCCATGCGGCGGTTGGGGTAGCAGTTGCCACCGGCTTGAATCAAGCCTTGGTTTTCGCAGATCATGCCGGCGACGGCATCAGAAACTATGCAGCTAGCGTTGCTGGCGATCGCGTTTACTGCATCCAAGCGCTTGTTGCCTTCAGCAATAAAACTTTTCAGTGCAGCGAGTTCAGCGCCACCAATTGTACCTGTTTTGGCATCTGCCGTGATTACGGCTCTGGAAAATGCGTCTAGCATTGAGCTCTCCTTGTGAATAAAAGGTAGAAATCTTGTTATTTAACAAGTCGACTTTGAACATAAAAGACAACAGGCCTTCCAGTCTCATTTATTAGAAACAAAGTAATAATCTGTAACATTTCCCTGTCTGGGGCATGGGGCATCCGGCATCCGGCATTGGGAAGATTTCGGGCTGCAACGAAGCCCCTCCTTAGTTCGCCCGCATTTGCGAAACCATATGTATGGTTGATTGACCCGATGGGGTCGATCGTGCTCGCTGCTGGGTTGTCCTCATTTTTCTGCCAATGTGCCTTCTAAAGCTGCGGCGACTACCCTCCAATGCTCGTCCCGCTGCAGTTGGGACAGCAACTGCTTAGCTTGAGAGTCTTGAGTACCGTGGAGGGCGATCGCCGCCCGCCACCGATTCCGCCAATATGAATCTTGCGCCATAACTGTTAACACACTTAAAGCTTCATCCTTCAAAGGCGAGCTTAAAACTTTTTTGAGAGCAAGAATACCAGCTTCTCGAACGGTTTGCGTTTCATCTTTGAGGGCTGCTATTGCTAGGGCCAACAATACGTCAAAGCGATCTGTTTCCACTAACAAAGAGATTACCGTTTGACGAACCAACCAATTATCGGAAATCTCGAATAGCTGTTGAAGTATAGGAATTGCTGGCTCGCCAAAGTCAAAAATAGAATTAGCTGCCTCAGCGATTACATTACCGTCTGCCTCTTCTGCGATCGTCTGTTGCAAAGCTTGAAAAGATGCTTCGCTGCGGTGATTTCCCAAGCCCATGACGGCAAGGCGCCGCAGGGCAAAATTTTCTTCCCTGGCTAGTTTTTGTAGAATTGGGACGGCGATATCGGCGGGGATTTCTGCAAGTTCGTCTAAGGCGTTTTTGCGGACATTCAGTGCTGGCGCGCGCAGGTTATTTTCAATTTCACTCAGGCGATCGCTGTTCATTTTGTAATCAACAATTAGTAATTGGTAACAGTATAATATATAAATGGATGGTGCGAATTGCGCCGCTTATACCAACTCCGGTAGCATCAGAATTAATATTACCCACAGTCAGGACACCGCGAGAGCAATGCCGTGTCCCTACAATTAATCCGCGTAGGAACACCGGACACTCGCGGTGTCCTCGGTATCATTCCGACGCTACCGGAAACGATATTACTATTCAAAAGTAGGGTGTGCAGTGCACGCATTTCAATTAAATGAACAAGCTCGGTGAGATTTTAAAATAATCACCCAGAGCCTTAGCTTGTGCCTTGCTAATCGCCCGCTTCCCATTCACAACCTCAGACACCACACCGCTCGAACCGACTCGTACCCAGAGTCACAATCAATTACTTTTACTGTTGATAATGTGTGAGGCGCTGTAGAGGTCGGGAACAATGTAGTGAGGGATGCGCTCTGCGCTTTGCAGCAGCGAAGAGCTATCGCGATTAAACTCCTCTAATGTTTCATTGCCGTCGTCAATCAAAATTGTTCGACATCCTGCCCGATAACCCGCTTCAACATCGTTCAGGGTGTTGCCAATGAACCAAGACGCGGCTAAATCAATACCATGCTCGTGAGCTGCTTTCTGAATCATTCCTGGCTTCGGCTTGCGGCAATCACAATCTGCTGATTTATCATGAGGGCAGTAGTAAAACCCATCTAAAATAATGTTACTCTCCCTAAAGAGGGTATCAAGTTCGTGTAGGTACAAAATTAGCTCTTGTTCAGAGAAATAACCCCGCGCTATACTCGATTGATTGGTGATAACCAACAACTTGTAGCCAAGTTCCGACAATAGTCGTAATGCCGCAACTGCATTACTGACTGGGAAAATCTTCTTCGGGTCAACGTTGCAGGGGACATCGACCACTAAGGTTCCGTCTTTGTCTAAAAAGACTGCTTTTTTTAATGCCATGATGTTGCCAAGTCGAGTGAGTAGTTCCCGGGCAGCCTTCTAGAGAGCCTCCAAGTTAATCCAGGTGAAAGGCATACGAGCACGGGAGCATCTCAATGAAAGCAGCCAAGCTATAAATTGGAGTTTTGAGGCAGGAGTTTTGAGGCAGGAGGCAGAAGGAAAGAGGAAGAAGGAAGGAGCCAAAAGAAGTATTTTTACAAATATGAGATGCTCCCGAAATGTCAAGAGCCGATCGAGTAAAGATTCTTTTAACCCACTTGAAGTGGGTTTTGTTTGTCTAGGCGCGGTGAGAAACCGCAGGCTTTGTCTTTAATCCCACTCTTCCTCCTCCGACTTTTTCTCAATCTGCGAAATTGCCAGTTGCAGCACCTGCCGCACTTGCGCTTCCGACTCCTGATTCAAAGCAGATGCCAGGGGTTCCAAAACAACAGAAAACTCCGGCGGATTTTCGCTAACGCCAATTTTCATCAATGCCAAAGCCGCCGCTTTTCGGCTTTCCCAACTTGCATGGTGCAGCAACTCGACGAGGTTGGGAATCGCGGGTTTGTAAGCAGCATTTGCTAAAGCCGATGCTGCTTCGATGCGGACGGTTTCAGCAGCATCTGTGAGAGCATTAACTAACAAGTTGAAGGCAGCTTCTTCGGGTTCTTCTTGAGCGATTTTGGCGATCGCCCCCACAACAGCAGCCCGCACCTCAACCGAATCGGAGGTGATTTCTCGATACAAAGACTCTTTCGCCTTCGAGCCAATAAACGCCAAAGCCCAAGCCGCGTGTCCTTTGGTATTTTCAGAATATTTGGGCGAGGCTAAAACTTCCAGCAGATGCGGTACTGACGGTTCGCCCAACTGGGCGAGAGCGGCAGCAGAAGAACCTTTGACAACGGTATCCTCATCGTGCAAAAAAGCTTCTAGCAGGTTGGGAAGGGCGACGGGATCGCAAATCAGAGTCAGCGTTTTAGCACTTGCCCTGCGCACGACAGGGTTGGGGTGATGTGCTAGAGCTTCCAGCAAAAAAGGAGTTGCTGGTTTGCCAATTGAGCCGAGGGTTTCGGCAAAATTTAGCCGCATCATTCCCCGCGAATCTCCCATACATTCGACCATCTTTTTGAGAAGTTCGCTGTCGTTGGGATTAAAAGTTTCGAGAGCTCTTTGCTCCCTCACTGTTTGCAGCAAAGCGTCGCTTTCTGCTGGATCGATTGCTGTTTGAAAGTCAGTCATGGGATTTGAGATTTTAAATTTTAGATTTTAGATTGATGCAATTCATATCGAACTTAGCATCAGCGAGATTTGCCCCTGTGAAGGAAGTACCCTCAGCATTTCCAATTTCTCGAACAATAGCAGAGAAAGACACAAACGCAAACCAAAGATAAAGCAGCGACAGCAAACCGAAAAACACACCCCAAAACAGTTTGTGAGTGCTGACAAAAGCGCTAGCCGTTGCACTGAACAAAAAAGCCGCTGCGTAAGTCGCCACACTTCCAGCCGATGCGATCGCCACCTTTGCCAATTGGCTGCGAATCCGGGAACTCACAAAAAACATTAACACCCCGCCGATCGCCATTCCAGCAATAGCAGCCTGGGAATTCTTATTAGTTGCAGTGCCAGCATAGAAAAATCCCAACAAAGCTCCTGATAGAATAGCAGAAATTGTTCGTGCAAATCTACCCGCTTTTGAGGTTTCTGGCTGTTTGCCGGCGATCGCCGAAGCGAAGCCAGCAGCGCTCAATACCCCGTACAGCAGCAGAACAAAAGGCCAACTGCGAGACTCCGGTACTTGTCCTTGGGTTCCCAAAATCAATCGAGTCAGAACATCGCCCACAACCAAACAAATCGCGATCGCCCCAGCACTCAAAACAGCAATCTGTCGCCGAGAAAGCCCGATTTTCGCACCGATAAAATTCGCACCCGCTAACTGAGCATTTCTAAAATTGCAGCCTCGAACATCCGCACCGCTGAAATCAGCACCGTTAAGAACTTGTCCTCGGAACGATCGATTTCGTAAAATTTGATTGCTAAAATTATTGGAATCAGAATAATTCATATTTCAAAAAATGTGAATATACCCTCTTTTCTTCTCTCTCTTCTCTTCCTTCGCGTCCTTCGCCTCTTCGCGGTTCGTTAAAAAAAATCTGCTTCACCAAATGAAACTAACTGCTGTACCCAATATCAAACAAATTGCGCCTATCATCGGTCTCGGAATATTGCTCGCACCAATACTACTCTACAACATTCCCTACTTTTTGCGTCCCAAACAAACAAACGAAGCTCGATCGCTCTTTCAAGGAATAGCCTACCGCAGGGAATTTCGACCTAATCCGCGTCCCACCCTAATTCACATTGTTAGCATCGACCTAAAAGCACCGGGAATCGGAATTTTTGTCACTCCCGGAAACCCAACAGCCGATTTAACAGAAACCAATGCCCGCACCGCTACTGAATTCCTGAAAGAATTTAAATTGCAATTAGCAGTCAACGCCAATTTTTTTTATCCCTGCATCGAGGAAACACCTTGGGATTACTATCCCCGCAGCGGCGATCGAGTCAATAATGTCGGACACGCCATTGCCAAAAGCCAAGCTTATTCTCAACCACATTCAAACTTTCCCGCCCTTTGTTTTGATGCCACAAACCGCGCTCAAATAATCGAAAACGGCACTTGTCCTTCGGGAACAGCCCATGCAGTTGCCGGAGATACTTTGCTGGTGAAAAATGGCAAACCCGTAACACAAAGTCAGGAAGAACGCAAACAGGATCGACCCTATCCCCGTGCAGTCGCGGCGATCGACAAAACAGGCGACAAGTTGTGGTTGATTCTGGCAGACGGCAAGCAGAGGCTTTACAGCGAAGGTCTGAAACTGAGCGAAATCACTGACATTTCGATGCAGTTGGGAGCCGAGACAGTGCTAAATTTAGATGGTGGCGGATCGGTAACTTTTGCAGTAGCATCGCCGTCAGGAACGAAACTGTTGAATGCTCCGATTCAGAATAAAATACCCATGCAGGAACGTCCAATTTCCAATCATTTAGGGTTTTACGCGCGGGAGTATTAGGGTTGTAAATTGCGCTTTCATCTCCGATAATCGCGGGTTAAAACTGATTGTACCGCGCACTGCGCCCAAGCCACAGGTTGTAAATAATCGGCGGTTGAAACTACTCCCAGACAAACCAAGTTTGCCTGTGCAGACTCAAATCATATCGTTTCCGGTTGCATCGGAATGATACCGAGGACACGGCAGTGCCGTGTCCCTACCGCGATTAATTGTAGGGACACGGCACTGCCGTGTCCTCCGTTTATATCATTCCGATGCTAACGGATTTGATATCAAGAGGGTGCGCGTACATTCTTAATAGCAAATTCGCCTTAAATACCCGCTCTATTTGTTAGTCACTCTCTCCTAGGACTGGGTTTGTCTAGCAGCAATTAAATCGCAGATTTTGATATTCAAGCCCGCGTTAATTAACCCTCGACTGTAATCTCAACTAAACTGGCTCAACTTTTCAATCAAACGATCGAAATAAGGAGCTAATTTTGCTCGATCGCCAGAATCGCACCGCTTCAAACTAGCCGCTTTGATACCTTCCAAACCCAGCACCATTGCCGGCAAAGGAACGCCCAATTCTTGATAAAGCAAATTCATGTAATGCAGTCCTTCATCGCTGGTAAATTCGGGGGTATTTCCCGCAATTCCATAGGTAATGCAGCGGAGAAAATGCCAGAAATCTCGCCAACAAGCTTCAGCCCTGGCTGGGGGATAAAGGTCGCCTCCCGGCTGAGCAATATTAGGATATTCGGCTAAAACTTGTTCCCGGGCTTCGGATACGATATCCGCCGCACTGTCGCGCAGGAACTTGGCATTACTAACCGATTTTGGTTCGGATGAGTGAAGTTGTTGTAAATCTTCATCGGTGAGATAGCGGCCTGCATCGTCAGCAGCTTGAAAGAGTTGGATTTCTGCAGGAGAGTGGGAACTTTCCCAGGCGGCTAAGCTGACAATTCGGGCTTTCGGGATTAATTCTTTGGCTTTTTCGCTTAATTGGAGAGTCATAGACAAAAAATCGATCGATAATTACTCGCAGATGGCATATTTGAAGTTTACCGCAATTGCGATCGCCGCCATCACCCGAAACCAACTTATATCAATTCCGGTTGCACGAGCGAAATGATTGTTGATTGTTGACTGTTGACTCGGGGTCTAAAAACTGAATGGTTGATTGTTAACTGTTGACTCGACTTTATTATGCCGATTCAACCCGAAACCCACTTAAATCGGGAGTATGCTAATTGAAGATTGTTTAAATTTTGACTGTTCTCCAAAAATTATATCAAATCCGGGTATCCGCTCAATAAGTAGGGGTAGCAGAGAAAAAAAGTAAGCAGAGTACACAAAGTGTCATAAAATAGGACACATG
>NZ_JAUBTB010000099.1:0-24167 GCF_036704965.1 Microcoleus sp. F10-B2
AAAGCAGTCAAGTTGCTGTTTAAAGAACTCGTTGCTGAGCTTGTTCATTCCAAAATCTAAAATCTAAAATCTAATTTCCAGCGGGATTTTTGTCAGGGGCCGCGAGATTTTTGGCGGAGTGTTAAATATATAATCCGGCCACTGCAAAAATAGCCGCCAGCCCGTCCGGCTGAGGACACCCAAGTCTATCTGGCTAGCGTTTAATTTTTTGTCGCTATTTAAAACCTAGAATTGCTAGAGTGAAAGTAGAGGCGATCGCAGCTAAGGAAGACGAAGACTGGATGATGAGCGCTGTAATTGTTAATTTTTTTTTAGCAGGAGGTTCCGGTGAAACTGACTTACGATCCGAGATACAAGGTAGCTTATATATACCTGCAAGAAAAAACCGCACAGGTAAAAACTATCCAGGTTAGCGATCGAATGAATTTGGACATTGCCCCCGACGGTACTATTTATGGAATTGAATTAGTCAATGCCAATTAACAATTAGGGGCAGATATTCAAGGAAAACAGATTGTTGTCAACGAAGCTTTGGGAGAGTATCCTGAGATTAAATTCGCACTATAACTGCCTTAATAAAATTCTGTTAAATACAGATTAAAACCTACCATGAAAGCCTACGAGTTTCCAGCAAAAGTCACAGATGAAGGGAAAATAGAATTTCCCGATACTCTCTTAAAACACTTGGCAGCTAACCAAGCAGTCAGAGTTATTGTTCTGGTAAAAGAACCAACTGACACAGAAGAAGATGAAGAAGAGGAAAACGCTGCTTGGCAGATCCTTGCTGCTGAGCAATTATTGGCTGGCTACAGCGAGGAAGATGCTATCTACGACAATATTTGAAATATGCCAAATTATCAATCAGGAGAAGTTCTCTTACTGGCACTACCTTTTGCCGATGTAACAACATCAAAACTCCGTCCTGTGCTGGTACTTTTGGATACAGGAGATCAAGATATTGTTGTTGCACGAGTGACAAGACAAGTCAAACAACTAGGACAGTTTTTGATGTTGAGATTGTAGAATGGGAGCAGGCAGGTTTGTTGCGTTCGTCAGTGGTTCGGCTGCATAAGGTGAACACAATAGAAAAGCGTTTGGTCAATCGTCGATTGGGAATTTTAACCGCTAGCGACTGGACGCAAGTTAGAGAAAGAACACAACAAATATGGTATTCTATTTGAGCAGGTTTTAAAAATTATTGACTTGCCAAATTTTTGAGGTGCGTTTTCACTAAAACATGAACAAATCAAAAAGACGCAAAAATCAGTGGTTAAATGAACTAAACGACATCATTCGAGGTGCATCGGGTGGCTTTTTGTTCGGAATTCCGTTGCTTTATACGATGGAGGTTTGGTGGATCGGTTCGCATACTAAACCAGCGGAAATGTCGATCGCGATCGCAACTACTTTTCTCGTCGTTTTCTTGCTGACTCGCACGGAAGGTTTTCGCAAAACTCAAGACATTCGCTGGCTAGAGGCTGCAATCGATACCGTAGAAGCGATGGCTATCGGCATTGTCTGCGCGGCATTTGTCCTGTTTTTGCTCAGGGAAATTACGCCGGAGACTCCGCTGCAAGAAACTTTGGGGAAAATCATCTTTGAAGGTCTGCCGTTTGCGTTGGGAGTAGCCCTGGCAAACGGTTTCTTGAGCGGCGATCGCTATCAAACTTCAGACAGCGAAAAGCAACCTACCATTAATGCAACTCTAGCAGATATCGGCGCTACTTTAATCGGCGCGACGATCGTTGCTTTCAACATCGCCCCAACTGACGAAATTCCCATGCTAGCGGCAGGTATTTCGCCACCTAGGCAATTAGCAATTATCGCCGCTTCGCTGCTAATTTCCTACGGTATTGTATTTGTAGCAGGCTTTACTTATCAAGCAAAACGGCAGCAGCAGCAAGGGATTTTTCAGCGTCCCCTCAGCGAAACTGTCATGGCCTATTTAGTGTCGCTGGCGGCTTCTGCATTTATGATGTTTTTCTTCCACAAACTCACTTTTGACGACCCGTGGTCGATTTGGTTGAACTATACGTTAGTATTGGGATTGCCGGCGGCTGTTGGCGGCGCGGCGGGGAGGTTGGCGGTATGAGTGAAAGTAATAACGAACAGCAAAAAAAAAGAACTCCTGCTGAATGGGTGGCATTTGCGATCGCCTGCTCGATCCTTTCTATCCTCATCGGACTCGTACTCTACAACTGGGTGACTAAAAAGCAGGAACCTCCGGTTATTTCTGTCAGTCGGAACACGCCTATTCGCGAAACTCAAGGGCAATTTTACGTGCCGTTTGCAGTAACTAATACGGGCGGCGAAACAGCCGAATCAGTGCAAATTATTGCCGAATTGCGCGTCAACGGTGAAGTTGTAGAATCCGGCGACCAGCAAATTGATTTTTTGTCAAGCGGCGAAACTCAAGAAGGAGCTTTTATCTTCAGCCGCGATCCGCGTCAAGGTGAGTTGATTGTGCGATCGAGCAGCTACAAACTGCCTTAACACAGATAGAACTCGGCGGTTAAAACCTTTTCACCTCTGTGAACTCTTCCTCTTCCTTCGCGCCCTTAGCGTCTTCGCGGTTCGTTCAACCTAAAAACCCCCTTGCGCGTTGGCATTTATTGCTATATTCAGCGCAGGCGCGATTTCAATCGCTTTGGAATTGCGATCGAGCTACCGCTTCACCACATTATTTTCCCACTTCCAAACACAGCTAGAAATCAAATTTGTACAAATATGAGCCGTAATTGGCACTAACAAATTCCCAGTAGCTAAAACGCTGTAACCCAACAGCAATCCGACAGCCGTTGCCCAAACAGCATAAGGCCACTGATCCATGCCTCCCAAATGCAGAATGCCGAAACAAAAACTCGATAAAACTATACCGGTAACATTCAATCCCAAAGCAGACAGCATTACGCCTCGAAATAGCAATTCTTCGCTAAGTCCCGGCAGCAGTCCCAGCCAAATTAAATCCGGCCAAAACAAAGGTTTGAGCACTACTTCCAAGTAAATGTCTGCACTCCGGCGATAACCCGGCCAGAGGCGATAAACGATCGCACTGCAGCCTGTAATTGCCAATCCGATCGCACATCCTTTGAGCAAGTCCATTCCTATCAATTTGACTGGCAAAAGCGATACCGATCCAAATAGCAACCACAATTTAGCTACCGCCAGCAACATAATTGCTGTCACGCCCATTGCTACTAAAACTTGGGTGCGCGTCAAGGGTTCAATTTCAGGATTTCCGGGAAGTTTTTCTGCCACTTAATCACTTTTAGATTTGAGGTTTGAGATTTTAGATTTGTTTTGTTGAGTCAGACAAACAACGCAGGGAGGAGATGTCTGCACCCAAGGAAGCTGGACTGATGCCGGCTCGCAAAGCGACCAAAACTCCGATCGCCTCTAAATATGAGTTTACCTGCAAAGCTTTGATTCCGAGTTTTTCTGGAGTCGCCTGCATCTGGGTTTTGTTATCGCCCACAGCGATGATTTGTACGGACGATCGCCCGCTCAAACTCAGGATAGCACTGCCTCCGCACGCTGTGGCAGGTATCACCACTGCATCGACTCGATCGGCGGTAATTGATAATTGATTGTGCTGCTGGCTTTCTGGCGCTACCAATTGGGGAGCTTTGCTGAGGCCGGCAAGGACGCAAGGTAAGAAAGTATAGCCGATTTCCTCAGCAGCCGATCGCGGAGACAGGTGCGGATCGAGGGGAAGTGGGGAAAGCGCGGGGGCGTGGGCGCAGGGGATTTTAAACGTCCTGACGATGAGGTGGCTGATCACAGCTTCCGCGCCGGCGAGGGGGTCAACTCCTTTGCCGCGGCGGTAGTTTTCGAGGGCGAGGCTGCCTTCATCGTCGGGAAATCTGGCTACAACTGCGATCGCCTCTACTCTGGCTTGTTCGATCAATTTTTCTGCAGCGCGCAATAAACTGTCGGGATTGCCGATGGTTCCCCAGGATGCCCCAGATTCAGAAATACGCAATTCTACTTGCAGAGGGCGATCGGTTAAAACACAATCCGTTATATTCAAGCCCAATGTAGCTCTAGCAGCATCAACGGCTTGCAAGTGTCGCAACTGCAAGTCTGGTTCGATCGCAGAATCTAGGATTAAGCCGATGCGATTTTGATGTACTGGTTGCAGTCCCCAGCATCCGGCAGCAAATTTGTCAAGGGCGTAACCTTCAACGTAGAGAGCGTTAGGTATCGGCCAATAAAGTTGAGCGCCGTTGAGGACGTTGGGGTGAGTGATCAGGGTGTCTGAAATTTGGGCGATCGCCCTAGCCACGGGCAGCGCATCTCCTGCAAACCCACCAATCGATGCTCCAACGCCTGTGGGGACTATCAAAACCACTGTCAAAGGGCGGGGGTTCACGATGTTGCGGGGGATGCTTCCACGAGCACGTAGCCTTCTACCACAGCCTTTTGCCGATCGACATCCACGTCTGTGACTGCCCACCGCAGGGGTTCGCCGTACTTTTGCAGTTCAATTTCAATAGCCGAGTGCAGTTGCTCGGCTGTCTCGTGGAGGTCAACTTCTGCGGAAATGAAATGGGTGGTCATAGGGCGATCCATAATGGTTTTACCGCTAACGGTACTTAGGTCAATTTTAGTTTAGTCCTAGGATTTACCGAATTGGCGATCGTACACAATGTCTTCTTTTTCTGTTTCTATCTTCAAGTTCGATCGGGGATAAGCAACACACAGCAACACATAACCTTCTGCCTGAAGTTCGGGACTAACGCCCATGCAATCAACTTGATCGACTTGACCCTCAATAATTTTAGCAGCGCAAGTAGTACAAACCCCTGCATTGCAAGAACTCGGCAACTTAATGCCGGCGGCGTTGGCGGCGCGGAGAATTTGTTTATCTTCGGGTACTTCTACGGTATAGGTAGAGCCTTGGTGGATCAATTCAACAGTGTAAGTCTTAGACATATTTTAATTATTGGTTTTAATTCCCCAATTGGAATTTACGCTAGATTTGGAAACAAAGCAATCAGTATTTTACCGCTGTTGGTGCTTTTGTGCAATTTTACAAAAGTTATAGTCGCGGACGCATCGGAGTTCAGAAACCGAGTTGTTTTACAAAAATACACATCCCAAGTTAGATTCAGACTTGTATAATATTAAATCTTGTAGGGGCGGGTTCACCAATAATCTGAGCCTAAAACAAACAATCTCGAAAACCCGCCCCATCCCACAAGCCATCAAAATTTACATTCAGATTTACCGTGGGTGGAGGCGGGTTCACCAATAATCTGAGCCTAAAAAAAACAATCTCGAAAACCCGCCCCATCCCACAAGCTATCAAAATTTACATTCAGATTTAGCGTGGGTGGAGGCGGGTTTATATATATTAGACATCTCCCATAATTATTGTGGCACAGGCCGGAAAGGCTGTTCTTCACAGGCTTTTTGGGAGATGTCTAATGCTTGTCATTGTTATATCTCGAAATGTACCTTCAGATTTACCGTGGTGGGGGGCGGGTTTATATAGATTTTTGGTGAGAGTTATATATTGTTGGTTAACCCGCCCCTACAAGGACAACAACCAATCAGAAATTTATTCAATATTAATTTGATTGGGTGGTTTAGGTTGATTCTGTTTCTCATCCTTCAAAGTTTTACGCCCCGAAGTCGCATAATCCTTATACAAATCCACAAACATCTTTGTCAACTGCTGCAAAGAAAGTTGTTCTCCATTAATTTGAGCTTTCATATAAGCTTTAAGCACTTCAATGTAAGCCAAACCGAGGGCAAGCGTGAGAGTTGCCGCCGTTGCCCCGGAGATAGCACCGCCGACAACAGTACCCGCACCAGGAATCATTTTAATCAAATTAGTAACAATACTTCTGCCAACAGCAGTCACCCCACCTGTGCCGCTAATAGCAGACAGCATCGCCGAAATAAACCCCTTATCAAAGGGCATTCCAAAAATCACAGTAATATTAGCAATCATTGCCGTTTGCATCGTCATCAAAATCGGCGCATCAGCAAAGGGTACAGGAGTCGCACCGACAATTGCAGAACCTGCAACATAAGCACTTAGATACTTAAATGCCATATCGGATTTGAGCGCAATATTAGCAATTTGTTCTTTAACAAAAGCTTTTTTAGCTACTTCCGGCAGCAGTTGAAAAGTTGCATCTACCAACTTATCTAAACCGTGAGATTTTACTGTATAATCCTCATCTATTTCTTCCGGCTCAGCCATGACGGGAATGATTTGACTGACTGGCAAATTCATGTGTTCCAGTTGCTTGAAAAACTCGCCCGGCTTTTTAGATGTCGTCTGAGTCAGCACTAAAAGAACTGGTACATCTTTGACTTCCATTTCTTTTAGCCAGTTTTCCTCCACAGATTCTATTCTATTGGCGCTGTGATTGATGCAGTACCAGATGACGTGAATGTGTTCTTTGGGGTGCAGGAGTCTTTGGTCTTCAATCAGTTTAGCAACGTTTAATTGAATAACTTTAATTTGTTCGGCATTGAGTTCGAGTCCGGGAGTATCGTAGACTGTAATTGGGCAATTCGGTTTGGTATATTGGCGAATGCCTTGAGTGATGGGACGGCCGACTCCGGTTTCTGCTAAGCGTTGGCGAAAAACGGAATTTATCAGGGTACTTTTGCCGACGCCGGTTTTGCCGATGACTAAAACATTGCACTGTCCCACTTGGTTTTCTGCCTCTTTGAAGGCGTAGTAACTTCTATTTAAAAGCTCGTCTAAGGAAAAGTCGTCTGACATGGCGGTTTGCTCCGATAATCGTGGGATATTAATTAAATACCACCGAATAGAATTCTGATGCTCTACAAACGAAGTCCGCGAAGGCGGACTGGGGGAGTCTTAAGAATATTGTAGCAATTTGATTTAAGAACTGGTGCAACGGGTAGAGGAGAGTTGTGTGTCGCGTGCTGCTAAATGAAAGGTTGTAGAATTTAGTTTAAGCTAGCAATCGATCGACTTCGATGCTAAAACCGATCAGGATTTGTTGGGTACTGGCGGTATCGCCGGATCTAAATGTCAATATTTCATTTTGAGTCATGACAAATATTAAACGACTTTCGGGAAAAACTAGCCAAACTTCCTGACAGCTAGATTCTAAATATTCCTGTGCTTTGAGAAATACATCTTCAGCGATATCGGTGGGTGAGACTATTTCGGCAACTAAAGGGAAACTTTGGGGTAAAGTGGCAAGATTGCCAAATTGTGCAACTAATTCGGGTGTGAGATAAGCGACATCGGGGCGGCGAATTTGTCGGTTAGTGCGGCAAGGAACCTCGACATAAGCCTCTCCACCTTGTCCGCTAGAATCTTTGTAATTTTTCCAAGCATCCCCCAGGCTTAACTGAATTTTACCCGTCTTTAGTGTCATGCCATTTTTCTCCACAAGTTTGCCGTCTACCAATTCCATGTTGTCGGGAGGCTCGGTGATGAACTCTTCTAAAGTAAAATTATCCTGTACAGCAGTAGCAGTGACCATAGTTATTTCCTCGCTTTTATCAAACTCATTTGTTACTATTATGACCGATCGCCCTTGCCGATCGCACTTTGACCGACACTGCTGAAATTATACTGTAACGCCGTCAGGCCGAGCAACGCAGGCTGACTTGCTTCTAATAGCGACAGCTTTTAACCTATCGGTTGTCGGCATTACGGGTATTTCCGGCGATCGACTTATGCAAATAAATCAGTTCCTCGGCTCATTTTTACAGAACAGCACGCAGAGGGAACCTTACAATAGCGACATTCCCAATCGCTAGGTTTTGGGTTGGGAGGTTGAGAATTACAAAGCATGGCAATTAACTGCTGCAAACGCTGTCTAAATTGCTCATTAACATACCACTTGGGAATATCTAAAATGCCATCTCGATAAACTAAGCGCCCGTGCGGAATGTGACCTTTAAACAGATTTTTGGTTTCGGGGGCAAAGGGCAACATTGACATATAGAGAAGCACTTGCATTTTATGGGAATCTTTGCGCTTGCCGGTTTTGATATCTTCGACAACAGCCCAATCATCTTTGGTAGCAATAATGTCTGGCCTGCCGGCAACGCAGATATCAAAATTTTGACCTTTATATTTGAATGAATTTTGATTTTCAACATAGACGGTGAAACCTTCATTTTGCAGTTGTACTGCTCGTTGAATCAGCTTTTCTTCATGTTCTGAGGGGTCATAGGTGCTTGGTTGTTTTTCAAATTGATAGTGAGTCCGTTGCCATAATGCGTGTTGGCAATCTTTTTCGTTTGCTAAAGGTTCGGCAAGCCCAGTTACAGTGGCGTAGCGATGGAATCTTTTTTGCGCTTGTGTCAGCTTCATAATCAACTTCCTTTTGGTTAAAATTTAAGGTTGATAGTTTCACCATAAAAAAGTTGACATAGTTGGCAATACCCTTGACGTAGTTGTTTTTATAGCGAGTTAGTTTTTCTATTTTATTTAGTTGAAATAGTCGAAATAGTTGAAATAGTTTGATGATTTGAGTGCCTTTTCTTTCTACTAGGGATGTGCTAGATTGAAAGAGAGGTTTCAGAAACCAGGTTTTTCGCTCGTTGCATAACCAGAGGTATCCCGATGACTCCTGAACAAAAAAAGTTTCTTGACGACATTGCCGCAGAAATGAAAACGCAGCCGGCGTTTAATGATAGAGAGTCATTATTTTTCCCACTGCGCTTCGATAAAAATCGCCCTATTGCAGTTCAACACAAAGAAATTGCTGAAAACTTAATGCCAAAAGATCCTCTTCTTGGATGTGTAAATTATGCAAGTTCAATCGGCACAACGGTGCAAAATATTGTGAGTGCAATGGTAGGGAGATTAGAAACCGAACACAAAAAAGCAATTTCAGGTCTATATGAAGCGGAAATGAGAACCGATGGGGTTGATGTTGATAGCTTACTGAATGGAAAAAAGGGAGAAAAAGGTACTTGGGAAGTCGTTTATGATTGGCTGTGGCATCATAAATACCTGCGGTGGCTTGATGAAAATGGCTGGCAAATTTTGCAGGAAAAAGCTAAATCCCATCCCAATTGGCTACAGTTTTTAACCAAAGAGGAAATGGCATCTGTGCAAAGGGGAACTAGAGCCGTCATTTTGCCCCCGCCTCCCCCTGCGGTGCAGAAAATTACGCCAACGATTCCCGCAGAAAAGTCGCTTTGGATGGTGATTAATTTAGAATTTGATAATTCTCAATTGCTGTTGTTGAATCGCAGCCAAGATGGGGAATTTTTGCTTTGTCCATCTTCTGCCTATGCACCGCATCCTATTATCGAGAAACCGCCCATTTTGCTGCCTCAAAAAGATTCTTGGGCAGATCAAGATGAGAGCAAGACAAATTTTAAGTTTGGGAAACTGGTAAAGGAGGAGTTTTTAGCAATTGCTGTGGAGAAGCCTGTGAGTTTACCTTGGTTGATTCCCCGTGAAGAGGAAGCTTTGCCGGAATGGAATGCTGAACGACTTAAAGAGTTATTTGAACAATTGGAAAAACAAGATAATTGGCAAGTGTTTTATCAAAGCTTTGAGGTGGTGGAAAAATAGCCGTAAGTCATTTCGTCAAGCATCCCGTCAGGGATTTTAATCCCTGCCTAATAGCTAAAGTCGGTTAAAACTGATTGGAAAACAATCGAATTAGTCCTATGCAAGAGGACTCGCAGCTCTGAGACAGGGGTTTTAACTCCTGTTGGATAGGAAGTTTAGAGAGAGGGAATCATGTTTGAGGTTAGGTTTCTAACCTACTCAATACTTTGAATTAGTTTAATGTTATTTCTCAGCCATTCATTGACCAAAACTTGCACCTCAATCTTTTTATGCTCAGCAATTTTAGTCACAAATTCCTCGACATCGGGTTCGAGATAAATGGGATAATGAAACGTAGCATCAGGGTGATAAAACTTGCCTTGATCTGCTTTGGAAAAGTCATACTCTGATTTCATAATTGCCTCTCTTGATAAGCTTGGCTTTCAGTGATATTAGCTTTACGGGCTGAAATAATCCGAATTATACAGGAGGTGCGATCGGTATGTTCAAAAGTATAGATAACAACCCTTAAAACTCCTGTTTCATCTAAGCCTATGGTAATCTATCTATCTTCATCTTGACTATGTTCTTCATCATAGATTGTTAATTGATAAGGATCGCGAAAAACAGTTGATGCCAAACGGAAATTTAATTGATGCTTGCGAATATTTTGCTTTTCTTTGGCAGGATTCCAATCAAAGTTATAATCCAAGGCAATTTATCAGGGTAAGTTAAGGTGGAATTAAATTATAACATAAACGATAAGTTTATGCACTAATGTGATTTTTGAACATTTTAGAGTTTAACAAACCTGGTTTATCAGCTATCAGATAGCATCCCAAATAGTCCCATGCTCGCATAGAAGGAAGAAGAAAAATAACAATGTACGAAAATCGCAGCGCCGCCTATTGGCAACTCATCCAAAAACTGCTCGAATGTCCCAGTGCGAAAACACTGGAAATCTTAAACGCACATTTAGAGTTACTAGAACCCAATTTTTTGCAAATGATAATTGTGGTTGCTAAACAATTCTCTGATAACGGCAACCGAAATGAGGTTGAATTTTTAACTAATCTTGCCTTGAAACTAGGGGAATTTATGGGTTGCGAGCATCAGCAAACAGCGCTCAGGAAACAGACAGCAGATATTTTATTACAGTGGGGAATTGAGCAATATTACGTTAGCCAGTTGGTCGCTTTTCTGTGTTGGCAACAGTGTCTTACCATTTATCAAGCTGTTCACGATCGTGAAGGGGAAGCGGCTACTCTGGTAAATTTAGGCATCGCTTACGCCTCTCAGGGAGAATATGAAAGAGTGATCGATTTACAACAACAGTCTTTAGCCATTTATCGGGAAATTGGAGACCGTCAAGGGGAAGCGAAGTCTCTAGGAAATTTAGGCAACGGTTACTATTTTCTGGGACAATATAAAGAAGCATTTGCTTCCTATGAAGAGTCTTTAGCTCTTTGCCAAAAAATAGGAGACCGTCAAGGGAAAGCGGCTACTCTGGTAAATTTAGGCAGTGCTTACAACTCTCTAGGACAATATGAGCTAGCGATCGCTAAAGAGGAAGAGTCTTTAGCTATTAGTCGGGAACTCGGAGATCGCCTTGGTGAAGCGAGTTCTCTGGGAAATTTAGGCAATGCTTGCCGCTCTCTGAGAAAATTTAAAGAAGCGATTGATTTCTACGAAAAGTCTTTAGCTATTTTTCTGGATATTGGAAACCACCTTGGGGAAGCGAATTCTCTGGGAAGTTTAGGCAGCGCTTGCTGCTCTCTGGGAGAATACGAACAAGCGATCGCTTACCACAAAAAGTCTTTAGCTATTAGTCAGAAAATCGGAGATATTTTTGGAGAAGCAAATTCTCTGGGAAATTTAGGCAATGCTCATGACTTTCTCGGAGAATTTGAACTAGCGATCAATTACCACGAAGATTCTTTAGCTATTAGTCGGGAAATCAAAGACCGCCAAGGAGAAGCAATTTCTCTCAACAACATTGGCAATGCTTACCGCCAATTGCAGCAAACAGAGAAAGCCATTGAGAAATATCAAGACAGCCTCAAAATTGCCATACCCGAAACCATGCCAGTCGAATGTTTTCCAGCAGGTCAAAACCTCGGGAACATCGGCTTCACCCAAGGCGACTGGCAACTCGCCTTAGAAGGATACGAACCCGCCATAAAAGCAGTCGAACAACTCCGCAAAGGTTCAACCACCGACAAACGCCGCCAAGAAATCATTGCAGAAGCCATCTCCGTTTACGCCAACGCCGTCCAATGCTACATTAACCTCAAACAATACGATAAAGCCGTCGAAACCGCCGATCGCTCCCGATCGCGCCACCTCGCCGACTTATTCGCCAGCAAAGACCTCTACCCCCAAGGCGAAATTCCCCCCGAAGTCGAAGCATACTATCGCCTGCAACAACAAAGCGATCGCTTGCGTATTTCTGAAAATGACGGTACAAAAGCGATCGCCGCCACTCGCCAACCAATCCCCAACGGCGACGCTATCATCGAAAAAATTAAAGAATTAGAAGCAGAAAAACAGCAAGCTTGGCTAAAAATTCGCAGCAAAGACCAAGTTTTGGCGGCTCAATTGCAACCAGCCCCCCTCAGTTTCGACCAGATGCAAGCCTTAATTCCCGATGCCGAAACCGCCATCCTCAATTTTTACACCACTGCTGAGCATACCCACATTTTCATCTTGCGCCAAAGTCAAGCAACCAAACTCCACACCTGCGAAGGTCAAGGACTTGAAACCTTGCAAAATTGGCTATTGAACAACTGGTTAAGGCCTTATGTCGAAAACAAAACCGCATGGAAAAATCAAATGGGTGAATTTCTCCCAGAACTCGCTAACCGCCTGCAAATTAATCAACTAATTTCCCAACATCTCAACGGCATCAAAGAACTGATTATTATCCCTCACCTGTACCTGCATCAAATCCCCTTTGCTGCCTTACCATTAAACGAGATTCCCATTCCCCAAAGTGATACAGCTTCCGACAAAACACGCGGCTTAAAACCTCTGAGCAAACCCACCATCACCCCTGCCAAAACCCCGCCCCAAAAACAACCAGAATACCTCAGCGATAAATTCCGCCTCCGCATCGTTCCCAGTTGCCAAATTCTCAACTTTTGCCACCAGCGAGGCAACCTCAAACCTGCGACAATGGGAATCGTAGAAAATGCCACAGGCGACCTCGTTTTCACTGGCTACGAGTGCGAAACCCTGGCAACCATGCACCAAATTGATAAAAATTCCCGCCTCGAATATGAGCAAGCGACGATCGGCAACTATCACAACTTACTCAACCAAGTGCAAGTCCTTCATTCCAGCCATCACGCCAGTGCCGATCTGAATAATTCCCTAGAATCAAAACTGCATTTATTTGATGGCGATATCAACCTCGGTCGTGTTTTTACCTGGAGATTTACCGACTTAGCCGAAGTGTTCCTCTCCTGCTGCGAAACTAATTTAACTTTTACCCAAATTACCGACGATCCGCTCTCCATTGCTAGCGGTTTCCTCTGTGCGGGTGCGCGAAATGTGGTCAGTACCTTGTGGGCTGTAGATGATTTAGCAACCGCTTTATTTTGCATTTTATATTATCAAGAAAAGCAGGATAATAGCCGATCGCAAGCGCTGCAAAAAGCACAATTTAAGCTACGCAACTTGACAGGTGATGAGTTATCTAGTAAATATAAACCCCTGTTAGAGGATTATTTTGAGCAACAAAAAGGAGAAAAACAAGCAGAAATTGTCAAAAATGTGCGATTGCGTTTAGACTGGCTTGGTCGGCAAGAATTGCCGTTTGTCAGTCCCTATAATTGGGCGGGGTTTGTGTCGCAGGGTTTGGCGTAGGAGAAACAGAGGTCAAGAAAATCATCTTTTCGCCCAAAAAAAAGCGCCTGAGTTCCCTCAGACGCCTACCATAAAATCAACAAATTGTCAACCCTAACCTAACCCTTCAAAGCCTCAGCACCGCCGCAAACTTCCAGGATTTCCTGAGTAATTGCCGCTTGCCGCGCCTTGTTATAAGTCAGCGTCAAACTACCGATCAAATCGCTAGCATTCTCACTAGCATTGTTCATCGCCGTCATCCGCGCAGCCAACTCGCTAGCTGCAGACTCTTGCAAAGCCCGCAGCAATTGGTTGTTTAAATACAAGGGCAAAAGAGCATCCAGAATTTGCGCCGGATCTTGCTCGAAAATCATGTCGCGGGGCAAACTCTTCTTAGTAGGTGCAGAAACCTTTTCGCGCGATACTTGAAACTCTCCGCCTTTCGTAGTCAAGCGGAAGATTTCATCGTCTTGCACTTCAAAACCTTGGGGGTCGAGGGGCAGCAAGGTTTGGATTACCGGACGCGAACTAATTAGCGACACAAACTTGGTGTAAATTAGCTCAACTTTGTCCACAGTTCCCGACAAAAACAAGGAAAGCAATTCGTCAGCAATTTGCGCGGCTTCCGGTGCTGTGGGAATTTGTTCTAAGTTAGCGTAAGTAGCATCAATCGGCTGTTCGCGGCGCTGGAAATACTGAGTAGCTTTGCGTCCTACCAACACGTATTTGTAGTCCAAGCCTTCAGCTTTGATTTCCTTAGCGCGATTTTCGGCGTATCTGATGATGTTGCTGTTGTAGCCGCCGCACAAACCCCGATCGCCCGAAACTACCAACAGTCCCACCGATCGCACTTCGCGTTTTTTCAGCAGCGGCGAATCCAGGTTTTCAAACTGCAAGCGTTCCGCCAAACCGTACAATACCTCTGCCAGTCGATCGGCAAAAGGCCGAGTAGCAGTCACCTGTTCTTGAGCGCGGCGCACCTTAGCAGCGGCCACCAAGCGCATTGCTTCTGTAATCTTTTTAGTGTTCTTGACCGACTTAATGCGATCGCGAATAGTTTTCAGATTTGCCATAACTTTCTCCTTACATCCTTGCCCGCATCTTCTTAATTCAAACCGCAGATTAACGCAGAGTAACGCAGATCGACTTCAGATTATCTGCGTTAATCCGCGTTCATCTGCGGTTCAAAATTTCTACTTTTCTACGCAGAAACTAGAAAACTTTGCTTGTATTCAGCGATGCCTTCTTTCAGCAGCTTCTCAGCTTCATCAGTCAAGGCTTTTCCGCCTTGAACAATTTCGCCGTACTTCGGCTTGCTAGTCCGCAAATAGTCGCGCAAACCAACAGTAAACTTGTTGACTTTTTCCACAGGAATGTCATCCATATAGCCGTTAATACCGGCATAGATTACAGCCACTTGTTCGTTCATCGGCAGAGGCGAACTTTGGGGCTGTTTCAACAGTTCCCGCAAGCGTTGACCGCGCGCCAATTGATTCTGAGTAGCTTTATCCAAGTCAGAAGCAAACTGAGAAAATGCTGCCAGTTCTTCAAACTGCGCCAATTCCAATTTCACCTTACCGGCTACTTTTTTCATCGCCTTAGTTTGAGCCGCCGAACCTACCCGCGATACCGAAATACCGGGGTTTACTGCCGGACGCAAACCAGCGTTAAACAAGTCTGAAGAAAGGAAGATTTGACCGTCGGTAATCGAAATTACGTTCGTCGGAATGTAAGCAGAAACGTCACCAGCTTGGGTTTCGATAATTGGCAAAGCAGTCATGCTGCCTTCGCCCAAATCGTCGCTCAATTTAGCAGCGCGTTCTAGCAAGCGAGAGTGCAGGTAAAACACGTCTCCGGGATAAGCTTCGCGACCGGGAGGACGGCGCAGCAAGAGCGACATTTGGCGGTAAGCTTGTGCTTGTTTGGAAAGGTCATCGTAAATGACCAAAGTGTGCTTGCCTTTGTACATGAAATACTCAGCTAAGCTAGCACCTGTGTAGGGAGCCAAATATTGCAGGGTTGCGGGGTCGCTAGCGTTGGCTGCTACTACGATCGTGTAGTCCATCGCGCCCTTTTCTTGCAGGACGTTGACGATGTTAGCTACTGTAGAAGCTTTTTGACCGATCGCCACGTAAACGCAGATCACGTTTTCCGATTTTTGGTTAATAATCGTGTCGATCGCGATCGCAGTTTTACCTGTTTGTCTGTCACCAATAATCAGTTCCCGCTGTCCTCTTCCCACCGGAATCATCGCATCAATAGCGGTAATTCCTGTTTGCATCGGTTCGTAAACAGAACGGCGAGAAACAATCCCCGGTGCCGGAGATTCAATCAAGCGAGATTCAGTAGTTTTAATTTCGCCTTTGCCGTCAATCGGACGGGCCAAAGCATCAACTACTCGTCCCAACATTGCTTCACCCACGGGGACTTCAGCAATTCTGCCAGTAGCAGTAACTGCCGAACCTTCTTCGATGCCGAGGCCTTGGCCCATCAACACTGCACCGACGTTATCTTCTTCGAGGTTGAGTGCAATACCAACGGTGCCGTCGGCAAATTCTAGCAATTCCCCGGACATAGCTTTATCTAAGCCATAAATCCGGGCAATGCCGTCGCCTACTTGCAGAACCGTACCGACGTTAGAAACTTTAACATCTTGGTCGTACTGCTCAATTTGCTGGCGAATAATGCTGCTAATTTCGTCTGGTCTGATTGCTGCCATGTCAGTTGTCAGTTATTATTTGTCAGTTATCCCTTGTCAGTTGTCAATTGTCAGTTGTTCAAAACTACTAACAGTTAACCCCTAACTAAATTAGCTAATAGTTATCAGCTATTAACTATTAAGAATTCAATCGAATTCCCAAGCGGCGCAATTGTCCTCGCAGGCTGGCATCAATCACTTGAGAGCCTACTTTTATCACGACTCCGCCGATTAAATCTGCGTCTATTTTGGTTTCAATTTCTACTTGCCTTGCGCTTGTCATCGCCTGCACTTTCTCGCGAACAGTTTGCTGCTGAGCGTCTGAAAGCGGGACAGCCGAGGTAACTTCTGCCAAAACAGTTTGGTTGAGTTCTCGGAGTTCGGTCAAGTATTTTTTGCCAATTCCTTCTAAAAAAAGAATCCGTCCTTTGTCTACTAACAGCCGCAAAAAGTTCTGCATCAACGGGTTCATTTCTGACCCCGCTATTCGATCGATGACGGCTTTTTTATCCTGCGGTTTCACCAGAGGACTGCCTAGAAACAGGCGCAGTTCCTCCGAATTTTCTAGCAGGTTCAGCAAGGAGCGGATATCTTCGCCGAACTGCTCTGAGAGGTTGTTAGACTTAGCCAGTGACATCAAAGCGGATGCGTAAGGCTGTAAGACTTCGGTGCTGACTTTACTCACTTTCTAGCCTCCCAGTAAGGCAATGCTGCGATCGATTAATTGGTGTTGAGCGTTTTCGTTCAAGCTAGTTTTTAGCTGGCCTTCCACCCTTTCTAATGCCATAGATACAACTGCCGATCTGAGTTGGGCGATCGCTCTTTCCCGCTCTGCTTCCAACTCTTGACCTGCTGTTGCTTTCATGCGTTCAACTTCCTGCGCTGCCTGAGCTAGAATTGCTTCTTTGGCTTTCTTCGCATTTTCTTCAGCAGCGGATCGAATCCGTTCCGCTTCTGCTTGGGCCTGAGTCAATTTCTGCTGTTGTTCTGCTAGAGCTGCTGCTGCATCTTTTTGGCGAGTTTCTGCTTCTTTAATCGCCTCTTCGATGGCGGAGCGTCTTTCGCTGAGGATGTTCCCTAAAAAGCCGCGCCCGAAGTAAAACAGCAATCCAATAACAACGATCAGGTTAATCAGGTTGGTTTCTAAAATATCGAAATTTAAACCGAAACCACCTTCGCCGCTAGCTTCTGTGGCTAGCAATAAAACAGTCCCCATGATACTCTTCCATAATTGCGCGTGCAGGTTTGGTGAACCGATTTTAGATTCGAGCATTTACCCAAAATCTAAAACTGTTCGATAGAGCTATTTGACCAGTGCAGTGCCTAATAGCTTTTCAAGAATTTGTCGGCTCAGGACATCTACTTCTTGCTCCAGCGAGCGCATTGCCTCTTGTTTTTGTTGCTCAATCTCTTGTCCTGCCTTTTCTCGCGCCTCTTGAGCTTCTTTTTGAGCCTCAGCTACTTTTGCCGACGCGGTTTTTTGGGCATCTGCTTGAGCCGCAGCAATTACTGCTTGAGACTGTTTGCGAGTTTCTCCCAGTTTTTGTTCGTATTCCTGCGCTAATTTCTGAGCTTTCGCCAAGCGTTCCTGAGCCGACAGTTGAGTGGTGCGGATGTATTCATCCCGCTCGTCGAGCATCTTTGTCAGGGGCTTATAGAAAACAGCATTCAGGACTACCATCAAAACTAGGAACTGCAACGCCATAAAGGGCAAAGTTGCATCAAAATCAAACACTTTTAGTTCCTCCTTGGTTTTGGGGCGGAAAGACATCCGCCCCTTTTTGCAGTCCTTCAGTATTAAGCGAAGGGATTAGCAAACAGCAGCACCAATGCAATAACTAGACCGTAGATGGTCAGGGATTCCATGAATGCTAAGCTCAGCAGGAGAGTCCCGCGAATTTTGCCTTCTGCTTCCGGCTGGCGGGCAATACCTTCTACTGCTTGACCCGAGGCATTACCTTGACCGATGCCAGGTCCGATCGCGCCCAAACCAATAGCTAAACCTGCGGCGATAACTGAAGCAGCAGCAACTGTCGGATTCATGATAATTTTCCTTAACTTTGTGTACAGATTGAAAAACAGATAGTGCGTAATTGGTAATTGGTAATTGGTAATTAGTCATCAGTCATTAGTCGTTGGACTGCTGATTTCTGACATATCGCTATTAGCCATTAACCAATTCCAGAGTGTTAATCGTGGTGTTCGTCGCCGTGTCCTTCCAATGCTTCGTGAATGTAAGCTCCTGCCAAGGTGGCAAATACCAAAGCTTGAATCGCACTGGTAAACAGACCCAACATCATTACGGGCAGAGGTACAAACAGGGGAACTAACAGCACCAGCACCGCTACCACTAATTCATCCGCTAAGATGTTACCAAATAAACGGAAACTTAGGGAAAGAGGCTTGGTGAAATCTTCCAAGATGGCGATCGGCAACAAAATTGGGGTTGGTTCGATGTACTTAGTAAAGTAACCCAAACCCCGCCTGCTGAAACCCGCATAAAAATATGCCAGAGAAGTCAGCAAAGCAAGTGCTACCGTCGTGTTGATGTCGTTGGTCGGAGCTGCTAGTTCGCCTTCTGGCAACTTAATTAGTTTCCAAGGAACCAAGGCCCCCGACCAATTCGATACAAAAATAAACAGGAACAAAGTGCCAATGAATGGCAACCAGGGACGGTACTCTTTCTCGCCGAGTTGATTTCTAGCCAAGTCTCGAATGAATTCTAAGGCGTACTCCATGAAATTTTGCATTCCGCGCGGAATTCTCTGCATATTGCGAGTTGCCGCCAGGGAAGCTATCAGGAGGAGAGCAATCACAATCCAGGAGGTGATGAATACCTGCCCGTGAACTTTGAGATTGCCTATGTGCCAGTAGAAATGCTTGCCAACTTCCAACACAGCGAAGGGAAGAGCATTAAAGGCATTTAAGACATTTAGCATTTCCATTCACAAGAAGTTCACACAGTGGAGGGTTCACCGACTGCCTGACCCATTGACGGGATCGGGAACGAACAGGCTTTGCAGCATATAAAAGACGAGCGCGCCCTTATATGTCAGAAATCCCAAAAATACGGGCAGAATGTGTAGCTGATTCCACTGAGTTGCTACTACAATCAACCCAATAAATACAGCCAACCGATTTTTACTCAGACTCCTCTTTTGCGGGCCGAGGCGCTCAACGTCTTTGGCCAACATTCTCAAGTAAACCACACCTACGATCGCCCCAATCAAGTAATTTAGGGCAATGTTGAGTGAATAAAAAATCCACACAGAGATAAAAATTATTCCTGTGAAAGCTAGTGTGACTACAAACAACTGTTGCTGAAGTTTGTAGAAATCTTGCATAGCATCAGTGGACTCCGGTTCGGACGAACCTGTCTGAGAGATGTCCTGCGTTTGGGCGGTGGATGCGCGAGATTGATCTGACAAGGTTACTTGACTTTTAAAGCAGTCGGTGTTAGTTGACTCCCACTACAATTAATTCGGTTGAAACCGTCTTGTAGCGACAAGTGTGACAAACGTTACAGCTCGTACACTTCAGATCGAATAATACCATGCACGGGTAACATAACTTAAAAAAAAATGAATTTTTAGATCGGTTTCTCAGAACGGTCTGCCTGAGGTACTGGGGCCAGGCAAGCGTGCAGAACCGTTACAAACCCTCACTCCATAAAGGTTTTACGCTCATAGCAGGGCAACGGTTGTGTCATAGACCGATCGCCCCTGGTACAGCTACTGTGTTTCGGCTGCGGACATAAGCATTTGTAATATTGTCTCGTCATAACCTGACAAAAGGCAAAGTGTATTTTTTACTCCAGACAATTCTAATTGTTTGCTATATTCAGGTCAAATAGAAATTGCTGTTCTTAGCGAGGGGCGATAGATAGTGGCGGATCACTGATCGGAGGGCTGCTGCCCGGCGTCAACTGCTGGCTGTCCTATTGTGTACCTGCGATCGCGATCGGGTAATCCGGTTCTGGAAACGGTTCGTGCGAAACTCGATCTCATTCAACAACCTTAAACTCTTGAAGCGCCGGGATGAAATTTTTATTCTCGTGGCTCGATCGACTAAGCTTAATCAAAGCAAATCGCTGTAGAGGCTGCAAATTCGCCCACTGGGCCAAAGAAATTGTCACGCCGAGCTCTTGCGCTTTTGCAGAAACCGACTCCGGTACAGTTGCAGCATCCATCCACGGGGGATTTTCATCAACAGCCAAATCAGTTCCTGGTTTGCCTGTCTGTTGAATTAATATTTGATTTAGCTTTTCTCGGTAATCAATAATTTCTGATTCTGTCAAGCAAGGTAACTCTACAAGACTTTGCCGTTCTGCTTGGTTAAAATGATTCCAATCCTGCAACTTCAATTTAATGCCGCAAGTATCTAACTTGAGACGTACTTGCATGGGGATGCAGCGCAAAGCTTCGACAAAATCAGCTTCAAATTCAAAGAATGTCATAGATGTATAGACTTGCAAACTAGATTTTTTTTTTTTACCGCAGAGGACGCAGAGAGCACAGAGTAAGAGAAAAGAGAGAAATCGATGCAGGTTTTTTGCTTTCTATCAATAATTGCAGAAAATGCGATCGCCATTTATAATTAAATAATATTACAAACTATTGACATGGATGCCGTAGACTACCTTCGGATTAGCTTGATAGACCGCTGCAACTTCCGCTGTCTCTACTGTATGCCGGAAGGTAGCGAGTTGGACTATGTATTGCAGCAGCAGTTGTTAACTCACTCGGAATTGCTAACTCTGCTGCGGGAAGTTTTTATACCCGTGGGATTTACCAAGTTTCGCTTGACTGGAGGGGAACCGCTGCTGCGGCCTGGGGTGGTGGATTTGGTGAGGTCGATCGCATCTTTGCCGGAAACGCGAGATTTGTCAATGACAACTAACGGCTTTTTGCTGGCGGGAATGGCGGAAAATCTCTACAATGCAGGTTTGCGCCGGATTAATATTAGTTTGGATTCCTTGGAACCGGAGACTTTTGATAAAATAATTGGCAGTCGGGGACGATCGCGATGGACGCAGGTTTGGGAGGGAATTCAAGCGGCTTATCAAGCAGGATTCGACCCGCTGAAACTGAATGTTGTGGTAATTCCCGGTGTGAATGACGGCGAAATATTGGATTTAGCGGCGTTAACAATTAACCGGAATTGGCACGTTCGTTTTATTGAGTTTATGCCGATCGGCAATGGGGATTTATTTGGCGATAAAGGTTGGGTAGCATCAGCCGAATTGCGGCAACAAATTAGCGACAAATACGGGTTAGCCGAGTCGGGAGTGCGCGGTAACGGGCCGGCGGATGTGTTTCAAATTCCGGGGGCGAAGGGCACTTTAGGATTTATTAGCCAAATGTCCGAGTGTTTTTGCGATCGCTGCAACCGGATGCGTTTGTCTGCTGACGGGTGGCTGCGGCCTTGTCTGCTGAACGAAACCGGGCAAATTGACTTAAAAACTGCTTTACGTAGCGGGACTCCTACAAGCGAATTGCGCGATCGAGTGCGGCACATATTAGAGATTAAACCGGAGATTAATTTCAAGCAGCGCGATTCGGGAACTACTCAAGGAAATTACAGCCGCACCATGTCTCAAATCGGCGGCTGAACTAACCGACATAGAGCGCTGAAGACATAAAATACTTAAGGCAATACTTGAGTATAATTGTCACAGTATTCGATTCTCAACAAACTCGATGACCATCAAGCCGATTCGGTGGGTTGGCCCTGCCCGCGAAGAAATCCAATCTCTTCCTGAAGATGCCCGAAAAGAAGCCGGTTTTTCACTTTGGACTCTCCAGCAGGGCATACAACCACCAGACTTTAAACCGATGTCGATCGTAGGTAAAGGCGTTGAAGAAATTCGGATTCGGACAGAAAATGCCTATCGGGTTTTCTATATTGCTAGATTTGAAGAAGCTATTTATGTGCTCCATGCCTTCCAAAAGAAAACTCAGAAAACAGCCAAGAAAAATATCGAAGTTGGGCAGAAACGCTACCAAGATTTGTTACAAAATCGTTTAAACTCAAGAGAACCGGAACAATGAGCGAAAATACTATTACCCAAGCAGTCGATAATATCTTTCTAGACCTCGGATTCTCATCTGAAGAAGCTGATAACTTACTAATCCGATCGCAACTAATTCTCGCCCTGACTCATCAGATTAAAGAGCGCGGTTGGACTCTCGATCAAACGGCTCAACATCTCCAACAGTCCAACGATCGAATCACAGCTCTAACTCAAGGTAAAATAGGGCAGTTTTCCGTTGACAGTCTGATTGCAATGCTCAATAAAGTAGGTATGACTGTCAAAGTCGAAATTTGCCCCAAGGTAGCTTAGGTGAAAATTATGCAATTTGGCGCATTCTACAACTGAAACTCTCCTCCCAAAACTTGTCCAGCCGTTAAATTCAACTGCGGAAATGTTGGAGAAACAAGTGTTTGTTCCCCTTGAAACATCCCAACTTCGACATACTCACCCGATTCTAGTTGAAGTACCGCTACTATCTGCTCTTGAGGGTCAACAATCCAATATTCAGGGATACCCCGCGCTGCATATTGAGCTCGTTTACTAATGTAATCGCGATCGCGCCCAACTCTACCTGGACTAACAACCTCGACAACCAACTGAGGAGGCGGCATATCAAGGGTGATAGTTAGCCTAGATGCTGTCAGCAAGATGTGTTCTGGCCGCAAAACCACCAAATCGGGGTAACGGTTAGCTGCGTCGCCCTCGCCCAGGATCGGAACTTGGATTTCGCACATATGTGTTTTGATACACCGCCAAGGGATGCCAGTATTGACGAGGACTAAAAACAGATAGCTGACAATGGCGTTGTTGGGTTCAGATTCTGGTGGCAATGTTACTAAGTCTCCGTCAATTAATTCGTAGCGGTTGTCGGTGTCGTCCTCATAGGTGAGGTACTCTTCAAAGGTAAGTTTTTGTTTGTGGGCTTGTATCATCTTTTACCTTCCAGGATTGCTATTGTTATTAAAATACTTACACATCCGAGGGAAGTGGCAGCCGCAGTGATTTTCATTGAATTAACAAGCTGGGTAGCACTGTCCGATCGCCCCGTGTCAAGTCGATCGCCCCGACACCACAAGCAAGGCTACAAAATGCACCATCTGGCTGGGTCTAGCGGGTTTTGGGATGATTCCACCTGTGGCAGTGGCAAGGCTGGCAGAGTTGCATCACAGGCACGGGTCGCAGGTCTAGCGCGGGTCTAGCGGTAGCTGGCAGTGTCGGTCGGGGCGATCGGATTGGAGCGGTGGCGGTCTAGCTGTTTTGCTTCACACTTGCACGTTGCAACCCCCAGCTTTTTTAAAAACTGGGAGGGTGTGGGAGCGGTGGCACACAGAGAGCGGTGAGAGCGCGGTGATGCGGTTGCCCCCAACAAAACCCGCCAGAGTTAGTGTCTAGCGGGTTTTAAATTGTGAGGTCTTTACATAAACTGTTGACATAAGTTAAAATATAGGTGTCAAAAACTACATTGTAAAAAATTCATGTCTAATTTAGAGCCTAATCCAGAACTAACATACTTTATGAATGGTACTGCTATTTTAGTGAGTAAATATTATCAAAATCTTACTATTATTTTTGATGAATCCGCTGTTGAACTTTTGAAAGGAATAGTTATAAAAAATAACTATTATTTTACTATTTTTGTTAATGACAGTGAGAAAGTTTCACCTGAAGAACGATGGGAATTTACACCAGTTCCTAAAGGTAATAGTAGCGAGACTTATAGTAATAGTCTTAGTGGAAGTATCATAAAAAATGACAAAAAACAAATAGTTTGTACTTATCCATAAGACTTTATTATTGTAACTTGTTTATTTTTTAGGATGTGAAAGCTCGGTTAGGATAGGTCCTATCCTAACCGATTTTTAATACTTTCAAACCTTAAATTAGGAAATAATCATGTCTTGAGGTGTAAGGTTTACAGGGCTTAGGCGGGGAAATATGGATATCCCCGACTAGCTTTAAACAATCCACCGCGCTACCTTAATCAAGAACACCCATATCCAGGGTAAGAGCATCTCAATCAGTCTTGACAAAAGGATTTGAGAAGAAGCATCATGTATTCATCATTCATTGCAGCC
>NZ_JAUBTB010000100.1:0-23971 GCF_036704965.1 Microcoleus sp. F10-B2
GTACTGATTTGGTTTGCCTTTAGCCTTGAATTCTAAAACGAACATCTTACGTGAGAACTCGCTACGTTAAAAGTCTAGCACAAAGCCGTCCTATAAGGACGGGGCTTTAAACCCAAGTTTTTGGTAAAGGTTCTGACAGCATTATTCAAGCCAGAGTTAACATCAAATTAGAACAAATCCGCCCTTCAGATGACGTAGCTCCTGGCTATGTATCTGTAATTGAGTTCGGTACTCCCAAAGCACGGATCGTCAAAAAATGCAGACCGTAGAAGCCCTTCACCACGAAGCAATGGAACTGGTCGATCGAGCCGTTCTCGCCCGTCAGTGCGGTGATATCGACCAAGTGACTGCACTCACCAGAGCCGCCTTTGCAAAAGAACGGGCGGCAGCGGATTTAGTAGCAAACGAATGGGATTTTGAGCCTACTCGTTCTGTACTGCATCGGAGCGCCGCCGTACTTGCCATTGAGTGTACCCAACTCCGGGAAGCAGAACGGCTGATTGGACGCGCCCTCGCAGGCAACCCTCCCAGGGACATTGCTGATGAACTGCGTGACCTGCTTATAGAAGAAATTTACTCGCAGCGCCAAGCGATTGGAGCTTAATTTATTTAGGCGTTAGCTGAGAGGAAAGGAATGCTTTCGGCTAAGTTATCCTTAACTTCAATTCCCTGTTTCCTCGCCCAAAACTGGCTCAAAAAGTGAATTTGTCGCAAGCCGACAACTAAATTTAAACCAGGTACAAAAATCCACCAAACTGTTAGCGGTTCTTTGATTCCTTCTTGCCGGTACAATTCGTTAACGGTCTTGTAAAGTTTGAACTGCACGATGTAAATCCAAGCAATACCTAGCAAGGAAAACCAACCAAACCATCCGGGAACGTCAGGGTCGAATATCCGCAAAGATTGAGGTACGGCTACTCCTAAAACAAAGGGAAGCAAGCAAAGGGTTCCCGACCAACCGCTGCCGTTATAGCGACGCAATTCTTCTTGAATAATCCATTTGTACCATCCGTAATATAGCAGCAAGCTGACTCCAGACAGCAAAATTACTCGCCACAAAGAGCGCGGTTTACCTAAAGGTTTGTCGGACATATTTAGATGTAAGATATGAATGGCTATCTTGATTGTATTAACATTTGTTAATTATTGCAAAATCATTTCTCGAATCGATCGCGCTGTTGCAGGGGCCAGCAGAACACCGTTGCGATAGTGGCCGCTGGCGATGAGAATGCGATCGTTACCGGGAAGCGTCTCGATAATTGGGGCCGGCCGCCCTTCCGGCCGCGGGCGCAATCCTGACCATTTCCTGATGATTTCAGCTTCTGCTAAGGCGGGACAAAGTGCGATCGCCCTTGCCATCACTTGCTTCAACATATCAGCATTCGGCTGAATTTCCCCGCCATTTTCGGAAAACTCCACTGTCGCCCCCACCCAAAATTCCCGATTTTCCAAATGCACAATGTGAACGTCATCGCAAGTAATTACCGGCCTAAAATCTGGGTTTCCTAAAGGATTCGGCGATCGCAAATGCAGCGCTTGTCCCAACACCGGGCGAATGTCAACCAACTGATTTAACGATGCAGTCACAGCAGCAGAACCCAAACCAGCAGACACAATTAGTCGATCGAACTCCAAACTAGCAGCAATCTCCGCTGCTTCAACGGGCACCCCAAACTCAAAAATTACCCCATTTCGTTCAGCAGCATCAACCAAAGCCAAAGTTAGCGCCGTCGGATCGACTTGGCGGTCTTGAGGCGAATAAATGCCAGCAATAATCTGATTATTTAAAGAGAGATGAGGGCAGCGATCGCGCACTCGTTCCACATCCCAAAGTTCCAATTGCCAACCTTGAGACGCGCGAGTTGCTATCAACTTTTCCCACTTAATTAAATCCTCTCCCTCAGAACAAAGCATTAAAATTCCTTGTTTGTTAAAAGGAATTTTTCGGCCCGTAACTGCTTCCAATTCGGGAATCAAAGTTTCGTAGCGCTGAAGGCTGGTTTCCCTCAACTGCCAATTTCTACCCTTAGTTTTGTGGCTAATAACTCCCATCAAAACACCGAGTGCAGCGCCAGTAGAACCTTGTGCGGGCGGCTGTTTGTCGAACACAGTAACTTTCAGTTCGGGAAATTGACTTAGTTCAAAGGCGATCGACGCCCCAATAATACCGCAACCAATAATTGCAACGCGAACCATTCAATTTTAGATTTTAGATTTTAGATTTTAGATTTTATAGAAGTTTCTCGTAGTTTTTCGTAGGGTGCATACGAAGCAGATTATCTTCGGGCATTGGTGTCAACTTAAGGTATAACCCATAGTCCGACCGGGGTTGAAACAAGAGCCTCAAAGCGAAAGTCCTAGCTATGAGGACTAATGAGTTCTTCAGTCCTCTTTGAGAGGACTTTAGCTATGAGACAGGGAATTCATTCCCTGGCGGACTGCCGGGTGAGCGGGAGGACTGGCGGACCGAAGTTGACACTAATAATCTTCTCGGTGTTCCGTACGCACTCTACGCCAAGCCCTAAAGCTATTAAGCTTTAGGAATTAGCTGCAAGAAGCTATCGAAATCATTGACAGCTTTTTGATAGCTGGCCGTGACTTTTGCATAGTCAAGGTCTTTAGCAGCAAGATCGATGTTAACCAAATCGGCAAACAAACTCTTGGTCAAATCAACAGCTTGTTGTTGAGACTTAGGCAATAAACTCGCAGAGACCGTTTTCATGGTGCTGCGCAAGTCGCCTAGAGGCCCGTGAATGTAAGTTCTGGTATCAACCCAATTTCGCTTTTGAATTAGGGTACCCAATTTGTCCATGCGCGATCGGAACTCTGTCAGGGTAGGAACATAGCGCTCTATTTGCTGGATTTGCGCTGCTGTGTAAGTCGTTGGAACTTTTGTTTCGACACTGCTGCAACTGACCAGAAATGCCATCAAAAACGCCATCATCAAGGCAAAAATTGAACGGGGACGAGTCATATCGATTTTAGATTTTAGATTTTAGATTTCTCGTTCTCAGGCTTTGCCTGGGAATCCAGATCGGCGAGGCTTTGCTTCGCTGACCCAGCACCGAGAGTTATGTACAAAATATTATTTTACCTCCTGGCGGCGCAGAAAAGTTATCAGAGCATCGCCAACTTTTTCTGACCAATGTTCTTGAGGATAATGCCCCGCTTGTTCCAGTGTGACTAACTCTGCATTTTGCAGGGAACCCACTAGCTTTTGAACTGGTTCAACACTCAGCCAAGGATCTGTCAAACCCCAGACAAATAAAGTTGGTCGAGTCCATCCTTTCAAGCCGGATTCAATTTCTGCCATTGACTTCGGCAATTGAATATTGCGGACTGTATTCATCAGCGATCGACCCGCATCCGAACTCTTCAAAAACGGGCGGCGGTAAACATCTAAATCTTTGTCTGATATTGTCTGGCGGCTGCCGCCTTCGAGAGTTCTGTCAACCAAAAGCGGGTCTTGCGTCATCATGTCGCCAATAAAAGGCAGTCCCAACTGCTGCATTTTCCAAGGCAACTTGATATCTGGTGAAACTGGTGTATTTATGATGGCTAGACGCTCAATTTTATCGGGATTGCGTAAAGCGTATTGAATGCCGGCTGAAGCTAAAAATCCTTGGACAACGAGGTAAAATCGGTCTAATTCTATAGTTTGAATAAAGCCAGCGAGGGCGTCAACAAAAGCATCGGGAGTGTAGGCAAAGTCGCGCTTGTCTGGTTTTGTCGATCGCCCGTAACCCACCCAATCAGGGGCGATCGATCTAAATCCCTGTGCAGCCAAATCCGGCATCATTACAGTCCAGGTAAAACTCTGGGACGGCAAACCGTGCAGCAGCAGTACGGGCGGTTTCTCAGTTGCGTTAACCGGATTTGTTTCCCGATAAAACCATTGCAGCGGGCCTACTTCAACTATCTTCTCATCAATTAACATTATTTTACTTGTTATTTATTAAACAATAAGGCGGGGAATACCCGCCCTACTTACCTAATAGTTGCGTGTGTACAGAGTACCTTACCCAACTAATTACAGCCGCACTTAGAAATTCATTTCAGCAGCTTGAACTTTTTCGACCTGTTTCTTCTTGAGAACCAGCATGATTTGAGCCAGCATGGTTATAGCCACGAAAGCCATCAATCCTTTAACTCGACCTGCACTTTGCAGCACAATCTCTACGTCTTTTTGACCGAAGCCGCCCACATTAGGATTGTTCGTCAAAAGTTCGCCTGCTGCCACTGTTTGTCCTTCGGTAACAATCAGTTCTGGGCCAGCGGGAATCGTATCCACAACGGCTGCACCTTCGGCAGGTTGAATTGTCACTTCATAACCGCCATCTTCAGGTTGAGCAATCTTAGAAATGCTGCCAGCTACCGAAGCATTGTAAACAGTATTATTGCTCTTTTCGCCAGTAGGATAAACCTGACCGCGACCGCGGTTGCCACCAACATAAATTTGGTATTTGCCGTAGTGAACGGACTTGTCAGTTTCTGGATTCGGCGACAAAACTGGGAATACCAATTCTTTATACTGTTCTCCCGGTACTGGGCCCACTAAAACAATATTTTCTTGGGTTTCGCTGTAAGGTTGGAAGTAAAGGTCGCCGACTTTTTCCTTCATTTCTTCGGGAATTCTGTCAGCGGGAGCAATTTTGAAACCCTCGGGCAACATCACTACAGCGCCGACATTCAAGCCGCCTTTGCTGCCGTCGCCGACAACTTGTTGAACGTTAGTATCGTAGGGAACTTTGACAATAGCTTCAAACACCGTATCTGGCAAAACAGATTGCGGTACTTCAACTTCAGTCGGTTTTGCACCGAGGTGACAGTTAGCGCAAACAATGCGGCCTGTTGCTTCGCGGGGAGTAGCGGGTGCTGTTTGCTGAGCCCAGAAAGGGTAAGCAAGTGCTGCTTGGGGAAGTGCGATGTCGCTGGTGAGGAAAAATGCTGCGGCTGCGATCGCAATTAAGGCTGTTTTCGCGATCGTCCTGGCACTGCGGCGAAATATCGCAGATAAATTAGTTTGTGGCATTAGAGTATTCAATCTCAAAGGTCAGACAATTTTGGATTTTGGATTTTGGATTTTGGATTTTGGATTTTGGATTTTGGATTATTAGACTGCTTTAGGGATGCAACTATCTTTGGTTTTCACCATTCACCCCCTATCTAAAATCTCAAATCTAAAATCCAAAATAGTTTAAGACCACCAAGGTGCTTCGCCGGTGCGGAAATCAGTTTCTTTCCAAGGGGTAAAAGCGATCTTGTCATCTGCGACAGTGGCGTGGGCCAGGGCCAGAGACAAAGGCGCGGGGCCGCGCACCACTTTGCCCTCATTGTTGTATTGAGAACCGTGGCAAGGACAGATAAACTTGTTTTCGCTAACATTCCAAGGCACGACGCAACCCAAGTGAGTGCAGACTGCATTGATGCCGTAGTCGGCGAGAGATTGGTCTTTTTCCACCACAAGATAAGTGGGGTCGCCTTTGAGACCTTGGGCTAAGGTGCGATCGCCCGCAGGGTGCGATGCCAAATATTTGCTAACGATGATGTCGTTGCCCAAGGCATCTTTAGCCGTCACTCCGCCGCCAACTGCCCCACTCGACGGAGGAACAAAATACTGGACAACGGGATAGAGTGCGCCCAGTGCCACACCTGTGACTGTACCGAACGTCAGCAAATTCATAAATTGGCGACGCCCCATATCGGGAACATCGGGATTTCCAGCAGAAGATTGAGCCATGACCTGCCTTTACGGTTTTAAGTTACGTTTGTTTGTTAGCTGGAGCGCGAACCTGTACGTGCAGAGGAAGGAGGATAATTGCCGTTAATCTGCTCGCACAAATTTTAGGCCGCGAAAATTCCTTTTAAGAATGCGCCTTCCAGCCTTTATTAGAGTATTATTACATTTTTTGAACTTTGTCTTTTATTGTTTAATGGATTAACTCAGGAGCAACCATGACGGGCAAGGATTTACACCAGCTACTGCTAGAAAAATGGGGAAAATCTTACGATATCAGATTGCGGCGGACACGGGGCAAGATTTTTGTCCAAGTTATGTGGAAGTATCTCGAACAGGCGTCTTTTCCGATGACGGAGGCTGATTATTTCGAGCATTTGGAGGCGGTGGCCAATTACCTCAACGCCTGGGGGAGTACCGAACAGGTGAAAGAGTATATCGCCACTACCCGCGAGCGCCCCCGCTTGGGCAAAGCTGTCAGCGTTCCGTTAGATTTGGGTGAAAGAGCCTCGGAGTGGTTGCTAGACGAGTTTTGATCCGTCAGTCGATTTTAGATTTTAGATTTTAGATTTTAGATTGACTCCACAGCCGGAAACAAGGGGCGTTCCCTAAAGTTTTGTGTCCGGCAGCGGCTGGATTTTGCGATCCCAAAGTCCCGAAAATCGATCGGTGAGCTTGTGGGCCGACTTGCAGGCGGTAACGAATCAACCTGTCGCGCATCTAATTTACACAGTTGTTGTGATTGAAACCGTGAGGGTGGCGGTCTTTCCTGTGCGCCCCCTGCTGTTGGATTTAAATGCCGCAACAGTTTGTGAGGCTTTTTTAATTTTGGGCGATCGCACTTCTAGCTTACCAAAATCATCGCCACCAATTTCTGTCAACAATTTCACATACAATGAGTGTCAGATATCTTGTGAAATTTAGGAGAATGTTGTAATGGGTGTTGCAGTTGGAATGGTTGAAGTCTTAGGATTTCCCGCTGCCGTAGAAGTTGCAGACTCAATGGTGAAAGCAGCCCGAGTTACTTTAGTTCGCTATGAAAAGATAACCCGCGCCTACTGGACAATTATAGTTCGAGGAGATATCTCTGAAGTCCAAGCAGCCGTTGCTGCTGGAATTGAATCAGTTAAAAAGGTCGATGGCGGAAAGTTGCTATCGTATCACATAATTGCTCGTCCCCACGAGAATCTCGATTACATTTTGCCGATCGGCTACACTCCCGAAGTAGAACAGTTCCGAATGTAGTCAAAGTTTTGACAAAACTTTGGTGTTGAATTTTAACTTTTAGTAATTATAGAGGCGCGGGCGATCGCGTCTCTATATTTTTTATCAACCTTAAAATTGAGCGCTCGCCCAATACTCAGCAACAAATTACCATCAGGCGGAAAATATTTATAAGCTGTCGCGCATTTAAATTGTATATTCTCCGCGGGCGGGACGCCCACCCCACAAGACGGGGAATTGTTTTTTAACAGACAATTTAAATGTAGAACAGCTTAGGAATCATTAAAAATTAGCAATTAACGATTAGCAATTTGGCTTACTACCAGTCTGCAAACTTATCTGTTGCCTCCATTAAACAGGTGCGAATTCCCGGTTCGCTCATCGAATGTCCGGCATCGGCAACTACAATGAACTCAGCTTCAGGCCAAGCACGATGCAGTTCCCACGCCGACATCATCGGACAAACAACATCATATCTTCCCTGAACGATAACCGCCGGAATCTTGCGAATGCGATCGATATTTAAAAGCAATTTATCTTCCGGCTCAATAAATCCCTTATTCATAAAGTAATGGCACTCAATTCTGGCAAACGCCTCGGCGAATGAATCAATTCCAAAACTTTGCTTTAGCTCTAAATCTGGAAATAATTTACTCGTACTCCCTTCCCAAATTGACCAAGCACGAGCCGCTTCTAATCTAATTTGAGCATCTGGACTCGTCAAGCGTTGGTAATAAGCTGTTAGCATATCATCCCTTTCATTTATGGGGATAGGTTTAACATATTCCTCCCAAGCATCCGGGAAAATATAACTTGCTCCTTCTTGATAAAACCAGCGAATTTCTTTTCGTCTCAACATAAAAATGCCGCGCAAGATTAAACCCTTGCAACGGTCGGGATGGGTTTGACTGTAAGCTAAGGATAGAGTGCTTCCCCAACTGCCACCAAAAACAACCCATTGCTGAATATTTAAATATTCTCGAAGTGTCTCAATATCGTTGACTAAATCCCAAGTTGTATTTTCTTGCAATTCTGCATGAGGTTTACTTTGACCGCATCCGCGTTGGTCAAACATCACCAAACGCCATTTTTCCGGATCAAAATATTGTCTGTAAAAAGGCGGACATCCACCTCCTGGCCCCCCGTGTAGCAATACAATAGGTTTTCCCTCTGGGTTGCCAGACTCTTCAAAATGAATGGTATGGAGGTCAGAAACTTTGAGTTCTCCTTCGTTATAAGGTTGTCTAGGCGGGTAAAGTTCTCGCATTTTTTCAAGGACTTATAACGCGATCGTGTTTATTTTACATGATTTATCATGTCCGGTCAATTACTTTGAGATGTCCGCAGCGAGTGAAACGAATCAATCGCGAGGCTTTGGGATTGCTTCGTTCCTCTCTTGGGACACGTAATATATATGTCCACCTACTTATTCCTAATTTTCACCGCCCTAAAAGCTTCACCAAACCAACCCCGCCAAAATACAAGCTCAGCACCGCACCTCCTAAAAGACTTTGCGTTAAAGGGTCAGTAGAAGGCGTTAACACCGCTCCCAAAACTGCCGCTCCCAAGACTACATACCGCCAGCCGGAGAGCATTTGGTTGGAAGAAAATATGCCCAAAACGCCGAGCAATACTTGGAGAATCGGGATTTGAAAAGCTAAGCCGGTGCTGAACATTAACAGCAGCACAAATTTAAAGTATTTGTCGATCGACCACAACTGCTCTACAACATCCGCTCCATAGCTAACAAAGAAGTTGAGCGCCGCCGGAATTAGAGCGATGTAAGCAAATACTAACCCGCCCACAAATAGGAAACTCGAACCGAAAAATACAGGCCCGAGCAACCTGCGTTCTTTGCGAGTCAAACCGGGGAGAACAAACAGCGCTATCTGGTAAAAAATAAACGGACTGGCGAGGAGCAAACCGCTGTATCCTGCTACTTCGATAGAAACAAAGAAATACTCGCCGGGAGCTAGTTGCAGAAACTTGACTGGGCCGGCCGGTACTTCTAGCAGTTGCACGATGGGTTTAACTGTGAAAAAGCAACCGATTACAGCGATTACTACTGCAATTAGCGAGTAGAAAATTCGCTGACGCAATTCTTCTAAATGCTCGAATAAAGACATTTCAACTTCGTCAGGAAGTTCGTCAAGAAATTCGTTTTCTAAGTTGCGAGAACCCATCGCACCGCCTGCGATTGGTGCAATGCTGTTTTCCGGGCTAATTGCTTCGATATTGTTGTCGGAACCTTGTTCGGGTGTCTCCAAGTTTGAGGGAGCAGTCATAGGGAATGGGTAATTGGTAAGGGGTAATTGGTAAGAGGAAATTGGTAAGAGGAAATTGGTAATTGAGAATAGTTATTTCATCATTGCTCCGACTTCATTCTTCATTCTTCATTCTGACTTCAGCAGCAGAAGGAAAGCTCCATAATTAATCCGTGTAGCCGTGTCAAAATCCTTGTAGTGCCTTCATTATTCAATCCCGATCGCAATTTTGCCGACCGCGCGGCCCGTTTCGCTGTAAGCGTGGGCTGCTGCTACTTCTTGTAAGCTGTAAGTGCGATCGACAATCGGCTCAACTTTATCAGATTCTATTAATTCCCGCAAACTTCCTAAATCGCTGGTGTTGGCATTGGCAACAATTAATTTAGCTTTTTTACCCGATATAAACCAGCTCGTTAACATCGGTGCGAGGTTCTCGAAACTTGGCAAAGTCGAGATATAAATTCCCTCTGGTTGCAGGACTTTTTCGCATTCAGCAAATGTTCTTGTCCCGACAGCATCTAAAATTATATCATATTTATCGGTTTGTTGAGTAAAGTCAATTTCGGCATAATCCAGGACAAAATCCGCTCCCAAACTCTTGATAAATTCTCGGTTTTTAGCGCTGCAAACTCCCGTTACTTCCGCGTTCATTGCTTTGGCAACTTGCACGGCAAAAGTGCCGACTCCGCCGGAAGCGCCGTTAATCAATACTTTGTTTCCTGCTTGAAGTTGACCCAAATCTCTGAGCGCTTGCAAAGCAGTTAAACCTGCAATCGGTACTGCTGCTGCTTCTGCATGAGTGATGTTTTTAGGTTTTATTGCCGCACTCGATTCTGCGACGGCGGCGTATTCGGCACAAGCACCGCCATTCAGGGGATTTAAGAAAGTATAAACTTCATCTCCGGGTTGAAATTGGGTGACTTCTCTGCCGACTTCTAGCACAACTCCCGATATGTCAGAACCGACAATTCGAGGAAAGTTAAATCCTGTCAATAGTTGCAGGTGTCCTTGCCGAATTTTCCAGTCTACGGGATTGACGCTGCTAGCGCGAACTCGCACTAACAATTCGTTGGATTTGGCGATCGGCTTGGACAATTCTCGGTACTGCAATTCCTCGGCGGAACCGTAGCGATCGAACGCAACTGCTTTCATGGCAAACTTTCCGGTCTATTTTTAATAGAACACTCAATCCTTTACAATTACAGCACATTCCATACTAAATGTGACATAGTAAATTGAGCCAGCCTTGTAGCAGCGGGCGATCGACTGTTGGAGTTGCAGGCCTCCTGACAAGGCGCAACCGCGAGGCAATCACTCCACTGGCTGAGTGCGATCGACCGCCTCTACCTCATCCTACCGATTGGCGATGGCAATAAACTTAGTTTATTGGTCATTACCTGTTAAAAAAATCAGATTTAACGATCGCCCGCCACGAATTTTACTCAAGGATCGAGCAAAATATCAGGATATTCTTGATGCCAACAATACCCATGCCTTGCTCGCGATCGAGGTTTTATCCCAGACTGACACAAGAGGGATAATTGGACGGCTAGCGATTAAAGTTAATAGGAACAGGGCGGGCGATCCCATAACCCTGAGCATAATCTACTCCTATCTCCCGCAATTTTTCTAAGATAGTCTCGTCTTCGACAAACTCAGCCACAGTTTCAATATTCATGGAATGGGCAATGCGATTAAAGCCTTCAACTATCGCTTGAGAAATCAAATTATGATTAATATTCTTGACAAAAGCACCATCAATTTTTAGATAATCTACTGGTAAATTGAGCAGATACGCAAATGAGCTCAATCCACTGCCAAAATCATCTAGAGCAAAGCGACAGCCAATTTTTTTAAGTTCGCTTATGAAATATCTGGCTTGCTCAAAGTTAGCGATCGCTGCGGTTTCTGTGATTTCAAAACCAATGGTTTGTGGGGGAATTTGGTAGCGAGGAAACTGTTCTATTAAAAACCTCATAAACTGATTGTTACTAATGCTAGCGCCCGAAAGATTAATCGTATACAGGCCTTGATTAACACGATTTTTTTCCGGCAACTTGTAATAGTTTGAGAAAAAAGTTTCAATTACCCAACAATCTATTTCAGTTATCAAGCCGTAACGCTCTGCTGCAGGAATAAACGCATTTGGAGATACTAACTCTCCATTTTCATCCAGCATTCTGAGCAAAATTTCATAATGTTCTACTAATGGTTGAGACTTAATAGAGACAATCTTTTGGTAGTAGAGACAAAAACGATTTGTTTCTAGCGCTCGGCTGATTTTGGAAACCAACTGCCTCTCACCGCGTTGTTTAATTAGTTCGCCATCATCTAGACGATAAATATGAACACAGTTGCGCCCTCTGGCTTTGGCGGCATAACAAGCTGCATCAGCAGCTCCCAGAAGCTCCATCAAATCTTGGCTGTTTTCGTCAATAGCAACAACTCCAATGCTGACTCCGATGATAAAGGTTTTGCCATTCCAAATAAACCGAAACTGATGCACTAGGTCTTTGAGATTTTCCGCAATCTGAGCTGCTTGAGAGATCGGACATTGAGAGAGCAAAATACCAAATTCATCACCTCCCAAGCGAGCCAGCATATCATTAGCACGGACTCCCTTTTGAATAAGTGCGGTGATTTGGCGCAGTAGCTCATCTCCAGCAATATGACCTACGGTATCGTTAACGACTTTGAACTGATCTAAATCTAAATAACAGAGAGCGTGCTGCTGATTGCTATCTTGAACAGAAGCGATCGCCTCAACTAGGTGCTGCTCAAATCTTCGACGGTTGATTAACCCTGTCAGGGCATCGTGACTGGCTTCCCAAGAGAGTTGACGGGTGAGATAGCGCGATTCAGTAACATCATGAAAGACCATGACTGCCCCGACAATTTTACCTTGGCGGTCTCGAATCGGTGCTGCCGAGTCAGCAATGGGATACTCGGTTCCATCATGGGCAATCAGAATAGTATTGTTAGTTAAGCCCACAATTCGCTCCTCTAATAGAGCCTTGTTTATAGGATTCTCTACTGGCTCTCGCGTTACTTGATCGACAATTAGGAAAACTGTAGAAAAAGGAACTCCTTTAACCTCATGAGTCTTCCAGCCTGTCAGTCGCTCAGCTATAGGATTGAAATATCTGACATTACCTTGGGCATCTGTAGTAATGACCCCATCGCCAATTGATTGCAGTGTTACTTGAGCCAATTCCTTTTCGGCAAAGAGAGACTCTTCGAGACGTTGCCGTTCTTCAATTTCTTTCAACAGACGTAAATTCTGCTTTTGGAGTCTTTGTTGCAGCCTTCCGATAGTTAGGTGGGTTTCGACACGAGCTAATACTTCTTCGACTTGAAATGGCTTAGCAATATAATCTACCCCTCCCGCGGCCAGCCCTTGAACTTTATTAAAAGTTTCATTCAGCGCACTCAAAAAAATTATTGGAATGTCTGCGGTGTGAGGGTCAGATTTTAATTGTTTACAAACTTCATAGCCATCCAAATCGGGCAATTTAATGTCGAGTAAAATTAGCTCCGTCGATGGCGATTGGGCGGCTCGGATAGCCATTGCCCCTGTTATAGCACTGCGAACTTTATAACCCTGGGCTATCAAAGTATCCCGGAGAAGACGCAGATTATCAGGCAAATCGTCAACAATTAAAATATTGCCTCGGTAGTTTGTAGCTGGATCGCTAACCCGATCGCTAGTTCTATCGATAATCATACTGATTTCCATAGTTTCTTGCTAGACGACTATAAACATATGCACAAATAGTATAATTGAATTATTAGGTTATAAAGCTCGCTTTACGCAGAAAGAAGTCCTGCGATCCCCGAGATATTGGGGTGGCAAGGGGACGCAGCCCTGCAAAATCTGAATAGTTCGGTTAGGGGCAATCCCCCCGTGGTTGCCCTTCTTCGCTTCGCCTAACATCAGAAGAAGAGTATTTCAACCCAAGCAGCCGATTTATGAACAAGCGCATTTCTCAAATGGCAAGCCTACTCGTCATTGCGATCGGGTGTCTCGTGCTGCTGGGTTGGCAATTTGACATCTCCCCACTCAAAAGCGGTTTTCCCGGTATGACTTCGACCATGAAAGCAAACACGGCAATTTGCTTTTTGCTGGCTGGAGTTTCTTTGAGATTGTTGCAGTACCAAAGAACCCGACTGCACGATCGCGTCGCTCAATGGATGGCAAGATTTATAATCATCATCGGTATGCTGACGCTGATCCAGTATATTTTTGGTTGGAAGCTGGGTATTGATGAGTGGCTTTTCGGAGATTTCGTGTCTTCAGCGACTCCTTATCCGGGAAGAATGGGAGTCAATACCGCCCTAAATTTTGTGCTGATGGGACTAGCACTGTTACTGTTAGGGCAAAATTCCCAACGACACACTTGGTTGGCTCAGATTTTTAGTAGTGTTGCAGCTTTAATTTCTCTACTAGCTTTATTTGGACACATATTCACTGTCGATATTTTTGAACGGTTGGTCACAATTACGACGACTCAACCCATAAACACGATCGCCACCTTTTTCATCCTCTATGGAGGAATTTTATTGCTCCGCCCCAAGGAAGGATTCATGCAAGTGGTAACCAGTCCCCAGGTCGGCGGAGTAATGGTTCGGTGGTTGCTGCCTTGGGGGACGATCTTTCCAGTCACACTGAACTGGTTCACTCTTCAGGGACAAAATTTAGGCTGGTATAACGCTAATTTTGGCTATACATTGCGTTCAGCTATTATGGTTTTCACGTTCTCCATTCTGATCTTGGGGACGGCTCGATTTTTGAACCAGATAGATTACAAGCGCCAACAAGCCGAAAAAGAAATTAAAAAACTTAACGAAACTTTAGAATTTCTTGTGGCTGAACGAACAGATGCTTTACAAAAATCGCAGGCTCGTTTTGCGGGAATTCTGGAAATCGCCAATGATGCAATCATTTCAGTCGATCGCGCTCAACGCATTACCCTGTTTAATCAAGGGGCAGAAAAGATTTTTGGCTATAACATGGAGGATATTTTAGGCGAGCCACTGAATTTACTGCTGCCAGAACAGTTTAGAGATGCACATTCGCAGCATATCAAACAATTTGCACACTCTTCTAGCAGAGCGCGAAGGATGGGAGAACGAGGCGAGATTTTGGGTCGTCGTCAAGATGGAACGCAGTTTGCGGCTGAAGCCTCTATTTCTAGGCTGGAAATGGGAGACGAAACGGTATTTACTGTTATTCTGCGCGATATTAGCGATCGCAAACAAATTGAGATAGCTTTACGAAACAGTGAAGAGCAGTTTCGCCATGCGTTTGAAGATGCCTCTATCGGGATGGCGATCGTTGCACTTGATGGACACTGGATTAAAGTCAATCCTGCCTTATGTCAGATTATTGGCTACTCATCAGAAGAGTTGTTAGCGTTAACTTTCCAAGAGATTAGCCATCCTGACGATTTAGAAGTGGATATTAGTTATTTAGCTCAGCTATTAGCAGGAACAGTTTCAACTTACCAACTCGAAAAACGGTATTTCCACAAGCAAGGACATATTATTTGGATTCTGCTTAATGTGTCGCTAGTACAAAATGAAGATGGAAACCCCCTGCATTTTATTTCTCAAATCCAAGAAATTACAGCTAGAAAAGAAGCTCAAAAAACGCTAGAGCTTCAAAGCATTATCATGAATAACATGGCAGGAGGAGTGTGTTTAGTCAAATCCTCAGACCTCACGATCGTCTACACAAATCCTACTTTTGACGCTATGTTTGGGTACACAGATGGCGAACTCGCAGGTCAATCAGTTAGTGTTTTGAATTATGTCGATACAAAGGTTACACCAGATGTAACCGTTCTAGATATCGTCACTCAAATTCAACATAACGGGGAAGCGAAATATGAAGTCCAAAATAAAAAGAAAGATGGCACTCTCTTTTGGTGCAGAGTTCATACATCCAGGTTTGAGCATCCTGAATACGGAACTGTATATGTTGCCGTTCAGGAGGACGCAACAGAGCTAAAACTGGCTGAGCAAGCCTTGCACGCTACCACAAATCGCCTCAACTTTCTTCTAAATTACAGCCCCGTTGTCATTTTTAGCAGTAAACCTGCCGGCGATTATGGAGCAACGTTCATCAGCGAAAATATCAAAGATATATTGGGCTACGAAAGCAGGGAGTTTTTAGAAGATGCTAAATTTTGGGTGAATCACTTACACCCCGATGATGTAGAACCAGTGCTGAATGGCTTAGCAAATTTATTCGTTAATGATTTTTACTTCCACGAATACCGTTTTCGTCGCTCCGATGGGGTTTATCGCTGGATGCTGGCTCAGCTTAGGCTAATTCGAGATGGTTCAGGTACACCAGTAGAAATCTTGGGATATTTAATTGACATTAGCGATCGCAAACAAGCTGAGTTGGAATTTCACCAGGCAAATGAAGCAAACCAAGCCAAGACTGTCTTCCTAGCCAATATGAGCCACGAACTCCGCACCCCCCTCAACTCAATTTTGGGATTCACGCAATTGATGAGCTATGAGAGCAATCTGACTCGTTCTCTCCAAGAACGTTTACAGATTGTCAATCGTAGCGGTAGACATTTATTAGACTTGATTAACGATATTTTAGATTTATCCAAAATAGAGAGCGGACGGATGACTCTCAATCTTTCTGACTTTGACTTGACAAATTTGCTGACATCTATTGAAGAAATGCTGCAATTTAGAGTTCAATCTAAAGAATTACACCTAGTTGTCGAGCAAGATCCCGAGCTACCCAGATTCGTGCATACTGATGAGAAAAAACTCTATCAAGTCTTGACCAATCTACTGAGTAATGCGATTAAGTTTACCAAGCAAGGAAGCGTCAGCCTGCGAGTAAGAGTAACACAAAGAGACCAAAATTCCTGTCACCTATGTTTTGAAGTTGAGGATACAGGCGTGGGAATTGCGCCTGCAGAAATTGATAAATTATTTAAGGTATTCGTGCAAGCCCAAGCTGGGAATAATTTGAGTCAAGGCAGCGGGCTTGGTTTAGCCATCAGTCAAAAACTCGTCAAACTCATGGGCGGTCAAATTCGCGTTAAAAGCACTTTAAACCGAGGTAGCACTTTTTCCTTTGAGCTTCGCGTACAGTTACCTCAAGCAGAATCCTTAACCCCAGAATCAATTAATCAAAGAGTAATTGGTTTAGCCCCCGGACAACCAAATTACCGCATTCTTGTTGTTGAAGATTTAGAAGAAAATCGCCGCTTGTTAGTTGAGAGCCTTACCTCGGTTGGTTTTGAGGTAAGAGAGGCACAACATGGAGTGGAGGCACTCTCACTGTGGGAGAGTTGGCTGCCGCACCTGATTCTGATGGATTTGCGAATGCCGATCGTGGATGGCTACACTGCTATTAAATATATTAGAAAATTTCCTAAGAGCCAAGCAACTGTGATTATTGCTTTAACTGCCAGTGTTTTTGAAGAAGAGCGAGAGAAAGTTCTTATGGCGGGCTGTAACGACTTTATAAGCAAGCCATTTCAGCAGAGAGACATCTTTGACAAAATCGCTAAATATTTGGGAGTGCAATATATTTACGAAGTCGTAGAACCAACTAGCAAAAAACTATTGGTTGAAACGCTGTCTGTAGAAGATCTATCCGTGATGTCCCCTCAGTGGTTAGAACAAATGTATCACGCCGCTTACTATCTCGATACCGAAGTCATGAACGAATTAATCCTACAAATTCCCGAATCTAAAGCAAGTTTGTCCAAGGCACTAACTGATTGTATCAATAATTTTAATTCTGACCGGATTATGGAGTTAATTCGACCTCTGCTGCCGAATCCACTTTAGCTATCGAATTTAAGGACAAACAAGCTACAGCATATTCTATTTATATGCGGTACACACAATCTTGTTGTCAGTAAGGTGCATCGCCACCCGTCTGGCGAGCAAGTTCCATTGAACCATAGAACAGCGACGTAGCCTACATAACACGTACCGCACAATATAGCTGCTACTGTACTTCACGAACCTGGAATATGCTGTATGTAGCATTCTTTTTTGGAAGCGGTATTAATTATTTGACGGGTTATTTGTTACTTATTGCACCGATCGCTGGAGTTGTAAACAATGCTACTGAAGCGTCCGTCAACAGTTCCCACTTCCACACAATACCCCGTCTGGTTTTCTACATAATAAGCACTTTTGCCACCGTCAAAGGTTGCGGTTGTGCGGTAGGTGTAGCCCCGTCGTTGCAATTCTCCCTCTGCTTGCCCCGCTTTAGCTCCCACGAGGTCTTTTAATTTGGGAGGCACGGTACTGTAGAGGTTTTCGGGCGTATTACCTTTGTTGATAGCAGACGCGGAAGAGGGAGCGCGTTCGTTCTGATAGACGTAAACCGATTCGTCGCTAAAACGAAAGATGGTCGCCGGGCCGTCATTTTCTCTCAGAACTGACATCTGGTTTTTATACAGATATTCGTTTTCACCATTGGGTTTGAGTTCATAGGTAATGCCATCTTCCCGTTGAATGCGGATAAAGCCTTGACGCTGAGAGAAGGTGCAATTGACGACTTTCGATGCGCGGTCTTCCCCCCTGGGATAAATGTCACAGCGAGAATTAACGGTTTGAGCTTGGGTTGCTGAGGCGATCGCCAGGGTTGAAAAGGTGACGACTGCAGAGAATAGGGCGTTTTTAAACTTCATTTTTGACCAAATTCCGAGTTTTGGAGAGTTAATCAAGTGATAGTGCTTGAATTTCACTAGCCTGGTACTGTAGCAACAGTATTCATATTAAAGCTTATCAAACATCAAATAAACTCGACCAATTTTGTTCACCATGAAGCCTCTAGTTCGTTTATTCCTCCTCTCCATGACCGCGATTCCCCTCCTGGGTTGCCATCCAGGGTTATTACTGAGTTCGTCCGCTAATTCGACCCCATTTCAACAGTAACCATTGCCACAACTCGGCTTTTCTGTCAATAATCTGGATTTGTCTGTTAGCCCCAAAAAAGACTCACAGATTGTGTGTGGTGTTCTCGCCTTGTGCATGAGTATGGGGAAGCTGAAATCGCGCGCGATATTCCGATCGGCAAAATCGCTGCTCCTCAAGATGTTGCCAATGCGATCGCGTTTTTAGCATCCGGTTTAGCTGCGCGCGCTACCGGAACTACGATCGATATTAACGGAGCCTCTTACGTGCATTGAGACAATTACTGTAAAATACCTCTCAAGGCTCACGCTGACATCTTTTAAAACCAACTAATTTATCACTTTAGCAAGACGCTAAAAACATCATAAATCCTTTAGAGTTAGATCAAAAGATAGTCTGAGGAAATTTGATTATGACAACCGATAATGGTAGGAACACAAAACGAGTTGCCATACTCATCGAAAATGGAGTTGAAGATTCGGAATTTTTAGTTCCTTACAACGCCTTAAAACAAGCAAATTTTGATGTAGTTGTCCTCGGTTCGCGGACCAACGAAAAATATGCAGGAAAACAAGGAAAAGTTGCCCAGCAAGCTGACGGAACTACCACAGAAGCAGTGCCCGCAGAATTCGATGCAGTAGTCATTCCCGGCGGTATGGCTCCCGATACAATGCGGACTAATCCCAATACAGTAAGGTTTGTACGAGAAGCATTTGAACAAGGAAAAATTGTCGCGGCTGTTTGCCACGGCCCGCAAGTTTTGATTGAAGCCGACTTGCTGAAAGGCAAAAATGCGACTGGTTTCTTGGCAATTAAAACAGACATGATTAATGCCGGAGCTAACTACATTAACGAACCTTTAGTAGTTGACGGCAACTTGATCACTTCCCGCCAACCTGGAGATTTAGCAATATTTACCACCGCAATTCTGGCTCGCCTCGGTTACGGCGGAAAAGAAGTCGGTTTGCCAGAAGAAACTGACACAAATGCAGAATGGTGGAAATTAGCTAATGCTTGGGGCGGCTCGACACAAGGCGATATTGTGAAAGGTTTGAATACCGCCCTCGCAGGGGAACGCTATGCTTGCGAAGCCTTTGAACATTATGCCGAAAAAACGCAAGATAGCGATTTGCGATCGCTCTTGAAAGAAATGATTCAAAACAAACAGCACCACATCATCGCTCTCGAAAGTCGCCTCAACGATTTCGGTGAAAAACCCTCAATTCCTGCCCAAATTGCTGACAAGTACGCTAAGTTAAAAGCTTCTATGCAAGGAACCGATGAAACGTTCTTGCTGCGGAGCACTCTCGGTGACTTGCAAACTGGTGTTGTCGATATCAACAACCTGCGGGTGAAGTTCACAGATCCTGTATCAACTGCGATTTTGACAGAGATAGAATCGGATTTGTCTAAGTGCGAACAAGTCGTTGCTAAACTCTTCCGCGCCCGTGCAGTTTCCCAGGAAATTAAGTCGCCTAAACCTTCGACTAGCCCCGCTGTAAAAATGTAATCAGCAAGGGGATAAATAATTTTGTAGTTGTGTTGACTTGTTAAAACCCCAGGGAGCATCTCACTTTTGCAGTTAAGCTAGAAATTGGAGTTTTAAGGCAGGAGGCAGGAGGAAAGAGGAAGAAGGAAAGAGGAAGAAGGAAGGAGCCATAAGAAGTGTTTTTACAAATATGAGATGCTCCCAAACCCCAAACCCCACCAATATCGCAACTACAAACTTGCTCTGCAATCCTACAATATACGCCGTTGCGGTCAAATAAAACCCAACACTAAAAAGCAGATATTTAACTAACTGCAAGGTGGAGGGTTTTATGCAATGGATTTTATTTTTGTTTTAGCGGGAAACGGCGGGTTTGAAGGAAGCTGGTGGCATCCGGGGGCGGTACAAGCCCCTGGATTCATCGGTGCAGAAATAAAAAATATGGTATCCGATAACCAGCCCCCGGATATATCCGTCAAGTCGCTTTCTTCAATGCTTCAAATCTCAAATCTCCAATCTCCAATCTCAAATCGATTAACCAGCTCTCGGATATATCCGTAATATCATGTCCTCACGATTAACCATAATATCCCGGTCGGGGCGGGTTTTTGAAATGGGAGATTGTTGGCAGATATTGTTGGTGAGGGTATCCCCTACAAAAATCGCGGTCGCTCGACCGGAAATGATATGAGGTCGCTTTCTTCAATCCTAAAATCTAAAATCTAAAATCTAAAATCTAAAATCTAAAATCGATTGGCTTGTTCCCTCTTCCTTTAGACAGGAGACACATGGGCTATAAATGCGCTACTGTGTTGCCAATATTTTGATGAGGAAAAAAAGGCTGTGGTTCCCTTACGCGATGACAATCCCACCAGTATCACTCCCTACGTCACCTACGGGCTGATTGCCGCCAACATATTAGTATTTTTGTACGAACTCAGTTTGCCCGATCGACAATTAACCCAATTCTTCTACTCTTGGGCAGTAGTTCCTTGCCAGTTAAGCAATATGTGTCGGGTTGCGCTGCCAGTTTCGCCATTTCCCGAATGGACGACACTAATTAGCTCCCAATTCCTGCACGCAGGCTTTCTCCACATTGCCGGAAATATGTTATTTTTGTGGATTTTTGGCAACAACGTAGAAGACCGTTTAGGACACGTCAAATATATAATATTTTACCTTACTTGCGGGGTTTTAGCATCACTAACTCAGTGGTTTTTTTCTTCAGGATCGGCCATTCCGTCTCTGGGTGCTAGCGGCGCGATCGCAGGCGTGATGGGAGCTTACATTCTCAGATATCCCCAAGCCAAAGTTCTGACACTGCTGCCCTTGGGAATCTTTATTACCACCGTCAGAGTCCCCGCTTTCTTCTTTCTAGGATTTTGGTTTGCACAGCAAGCATTGAGCGGCCTGGCTTCCTTGAATGCCCCCGCAAGTGTCGGCATGGAATCCGGGGGAGTTGCCTACTGGGCTCACGCCGGCGGCTTTGTTTTCGGCGCTATTCTCGGCCCCTTATTGGGATTGTTTTCTGAGGAAAATCAGATTTAATTTTTCACCGCAGATGAACGCAAATTAACGCAGATAAACTGCCAAGAAAATCGGCGTTTATCTGCGTTAATTTGCGGTTTTACACCTCTATTTTTTTTTCAAAGTTTAGTGCTATACTTGGCTCTTTTTTTGGATTGTTTTCTGAAGATAATCAAATTTAATTTTTCAACGCAGATGAACGCAAATTAACGCAGATAAAGTGCGAACTTTTACATCTCACATTCCGCACCCTCTCCTGTTAAAATCGTTTTTTTAGGATTTTTTAGAACCACCCAAGTTACCTTTTAGACAACGTACAATAAAATTATTTGGGCGATCGCCAGTCAATCGATTTTAGATTTGAGATTTTAGATTTTCGATTGAATTGCGCGAGATAAATGCGGGGGCTTGAGGATTTGAGATTTTCGATTTGGGATTGATTCCACGGATAAATCGCGTGGCGGGTACCACCTTTGAAATTCGCCATTCAAAAATGCTCAAAGACCCGCTATTATACAGGCCCAAGAAATCCTGCGAGGAGCTTTAGTTAAGGGAATAAAAAAATATAGAACCCTATCTTTTAGAGGTTTATTGACAGGTTTCAGGCAGCACATTAAAATAAATTATCAGAATCCATATTGATTATGAGCAAGCTCAAAGATTTTTCCATCGCCACTGCCAGAATGATGCCCGTTATTATCCTGGCAGATGTCAGTGGCAGTATGACAGCCTATGGGAAATTGGCAGCCCTGAACCGAGCGATCGCGGAAATGATCGCAATTTTTGCCTCGGAACAGGATGCACTGGCCGAGATTCATGTCGCTGTCATTACATTCGGTGGAGATGGAGCCAAATTTCACCAAACACTACAACCAGCCTCCCAGATCCAGTGGACAGATATGCAGGCGAAAGGACCAACCCCGATGGGTGCGGCATTTGAACTAGCGACTCGGTTTCTGGAAAACAAAACAGAAATTCCCAGTCGCTCTTACCACCCCAATCTCATCTTAATCTCTGATGGACAGCCCACTGATGAGCGGGGACGCCTGGACGATAACTGGAAAAAACCTCTCCAACAGTTGTTGAATTCAGACCGGGCTTCTAAGGCTTTACGCTTTGCAATGGGTATCGGTCCTGATGCAGATGAAGAAACCCTCAAGGCATTTCTCATTGGGCAACATCCCGAAATTCCGGTATTTAGAGCCGACGAAACTAGAATTCAACAATTTTTCCGCTGGGTCACAGTAACGGTTTCCAGTCGCTCTAGAAGTGTTAATCCCAATAGCGTTTCTCCAATTGACTTCGATAATCTTGATGAACTTTTGGACTTCTGATGTTAACTCCATCTGGGCCTGGTTTAGAATGGTTTGGAGCATCAGTTCGAGGGCGATCGCACATCCAACAGAGTCGCCCAAATGAGGATGCCTGGATGGGAATGTCTGGTGCGTTTGGCACAGCCATTGTCATCAGTGATGGAATGGGGTCAAAACCGAATGCTCGGATAGGAGCACAAATGGCTTGCCGAGCTGTCAGGGATGCCTTGAAGCCTTGGGCGAAGTCTGAGAACGCACCTGCTGCAACCCTGCTCCGTTTAGTTCATCTTTTCTGGGGATTGCGTGTCCTACCCCAGAAGGAAGAGGACAGCGCAGCAACCTGTATTTTTGTCGCAGTATTGCCTTCAGGTGAATTAACAATCGCTCAGCTAGGGGATGGTATTGCTGCAATTCGGAATGCTGATGGCAGCCTGGAAATTCTGCAAGGTGAACGCCAGGGATTTACCAACCAGACTACTGGGCTTGGCATTGCCAAAACCACCAAGGATTGGACAGTGATTGCGAAACCAGCCTTATCACCCAATGCTGCGGTATTACTGGCGACGGATGGTATTGCGGATGATTTAGTGGCCGATCGCATTGGAGATTTCATTCATACCCTAGTTACTGAGTTTGGGTCAATGGCTCCGACGGATCGCCGACACGCTTTACATCGGGAGCTCAGAAATTGGGCTACTCCCAACCACCTGGATGACAAAACCCTAGCAGTGATCTGGCGCAAGCAAGCAGAGGATGAATACAAATGAATCTTGAAGGCAAACGGATTACTGATGAACGCGGGCAAGCCTACGAGCTGGAGCGAAAATTGGGCGAGGGTGGACAGGGAGCAGTATACTCCGCAAAAGGCGGCAGACGAGCGATCAAAATCCTATTTAATAGCTCTAGCAACAGTCGGCGTGAGTTGCTCCGAGGACAGTTGCAGAATATCCGTCGAATGCCTGAGCTACGGGGTCTGGCGATCGCCAGACCCCTGGAAATGCTCCAAGCACCTCACTTGGGATATGTAATGGAACTCATTACGGGAATGGTTCCCATATCACGGCTGAGTAATCCTCCTCGCGAGCTCGGCCATCTGGCAGAGTGGTATTTGAGCGGTGGAGGATTGCGTCGTCGCCTGCTGTTATTAGCACGTTGCGCTGAAGTTCTTGCTCAACTACATGGTAAAGGGTTAGTTTACAGCGATCCATCACCTAACAATATTTTCGTCTCCACTGATTTAGATGCCCGCGAAATTCGTTTGATTGATGCAGATAACCTTCATTACGAAAGCTCCTCCTCTACACGAAGTTTTCATACACCTGGTTATGGTGCGCCAGAATTAGTTTTGGGAAAATCTGGGGTTAATACCTTAACGGATGCTCATGCTTTTGCCGTCATTGCCTTTCAAACACTCTGCTTAATTCATCCTTTAACCCACATTCCGCACCCCCAACTGGCACATACGCGGATTGAGAGGGTAAAAGTGAATCATCCGAGATAATAGTGA